>JAWOHF010000071.1:0-4371 GCA_046496285.1 Candidatus Aminicenantota bacterium | reverse complement strand
CTCGACGTCGAGGTCGAGGTCGCGGGCCATCTTTTCGACGACGACGGTCTGCTGGGCGTCCTTGGCCCCGAAGAAGGCCACATCCGGACGGAGGATGTTGAAAAGCTTGAGAACGATTGTGGCCACGCCCCGGAAATGCCCGGGCCGGGTCCGCCCGCAGAGCCGGTCCTGGAGATCGTGGACCTCCACGTGGGTCTTGTAGCCCGGGGGATAGACGGCTTCGGCGGCCGGAACGAAGAGGGCATCGACACCCTCGCGCTCGAGCATCGCCGAGTCTTTGCCGAGCTCCCGGGGATATCTCCGGAAGTCCTCGGCGGGCCCGAATTGGGCCGGGTTGACGAAGATGCTGACGATCGTGACGCCGCACTGTTGCTTGGACTCCCGGACGAGGCTGAGGTGCCCCTCGTGGAGGTAGCCCATGGTCGGCACGAAGCCTATCGTCGTCCCGGCCGCCCTCCATTCCGCGGCCAGGGCCTTCATTTCGGGGATCCCGGTCACGACCCTCATTTCTTCCGGCCCCGCTTCCCAAGCTCTGAGGCCACTTCGGGCTTGAGGTGGTAGGACGTGGCGGCGTCCGGGAAGCTCCCTTTCCGGACGTCGTCGGCATAGGCGGCCACGGCCCGGCCCATGGTTTCATGGAGACGGGCGTATTTCCGGACGAACTTCGGAAAAAAACCGGTCGAAAAACCCATCATGTCGTGGAAGACCAGGATCTGCCCGTCGCAGTGCGGGCCGGCGCCGATGCCGATGGTCGGTACCTTCAGCGACCTGGTGACCTTGTCCGCGACCTCGGCCGGCACGCACTCGAGGACGACGGCGAAAGCCCCGGCCTTTTCCAGGTTGGCGGCGTCCCCAAGGATCTTGAGGGCTCCGTCGATCGCCTTGCCCTCGACCCGGAACCGGCCCAGACGGTGGATGGATTGCGGGGTCAGGCCGACGTGCCCCAGGACCGGGATCTCGGCTTCGACCAGGGCCTCGACCAGCTTGAGCCGTTTCGCCGAAGCCCCTTCGATCTTGACGGCCGCGGCCCCGGCCTCCTTGAGGAACCGGGACGCGTTGCGGACGGTCTCCTCCCGGCTCAGATGGAACGAGAAATAGGGCATGTCGCCGACGACCAGGGCCCGCCGGACCCCCCGGGAGACGGCCCGGGTGTGGTGGAGCATGTCCTCCATGGTCACCGGGACGGTGTTCTCGTAGCCCAGGACGACCATGCCCAGGGAGTCCCCGACCAGGATGAGGTCGACGCCTCGCTCGTCGAGGATCTTGGCCGTCGGATGGTCGTAGGCGGTCAGACAGACGATCCTCGGGCCCACCGCCTTGCGGGCCTGGAGGAGAGGGATGGTGATCTTATCTTGGTTTTGGTCCGCCATTGTCCGTCCTTTCTCCCCATCCCGCCTCGAACCGCGGGATTGAGGGCAGGTCCTCATCGATCCTCGGGCGCGCCCGGTCCCGGGGCCCCACGGCCTCCGGGCCTTTTCCGCACGTCTATCCTTTTTTCACGTTCTTGCCCCCGTAGCTCTGGGGGACGTAGTAGAGGGAGCTCTTTTTCATGTCCCGGACCTGGTCGAGCAGGTCCAGGACGTCCTCCTCCCGGGTGAAATCCAGGTCGTCGGCCTTGACCACGAGCAGGGGCGCGCTCTGGTAGTTGAAGAAGAAGTAATCGAAGGCTTCGACGATGTCCTCGAGGTATTTCTCGGAGATGTTCTTCTCGACCTCGTCGCCTTCCTTGGCGATGCGCCGGACGAGGGTGGACAGGGAGACCTGGAGGTAGATGACCAGGTCGGGCTTGGGGACGCGCTCCGACAGGATGCCGTAGATCTTCTCGTAGACCAGAAGCTCGTCGTCCGTCAGGGTCTGGTAGGCGTAGATCTTGTCCTTCTCGAAGAGGTAATCGCAGATGACCCGATCGACGAACAGGTCCCGCTGGAGAAGACGGAGCTGCTGGTGGTAGCGATTGGCCAGGAAAACGAGCTGGGCCAGGAAGGCCGCCCCGTCCCGTTCGTTGTAGAAATCCTTGAGATAGGGGTTGCCGACGTTGTCGAGGATGATCTTCCCGCCGATCCTCTGGCCGAGGACGTTGGCCAGCTGGGTCTTCCTCGACAGAAAGACGCCTTCGACGGCGATGTGCTTGAAGGGGATCTCGAGCGCGCTTTTCATGCCCATAGGAAAACCGTCTTGTTTATATCCAATAAGGCGGACCAAGTCAACGGCGGATCGCCGGCCTGCCCCCCTACGCTTGGGGCTTTTCCTGGGGGACGACGATCCAGGCGATGATGTAGAAGAAGGTCATGGGCAGGACGGCGGTGACCAGGCCGAACCCGATGAAGATGAGCCGGACGAGCGAGACGTCGATGTCGAAGTACTCGGCCAGGCCGCCGCAGACGCCGCCCAGCATTTTCTGGCTGTAAGAACGATAGAGTTTCTTGGCCATGACGGGCCTCCTTTCTCTTCGAGGGGCCTTGCCCCTCTTCCCTATTATACGAAATTTCCCGGCATTCTTCTCGGTTCTTCTGCCGGCCCCATCCGTTTCCCTCTTGACTCGGCCGGAACGTCCGTTTAGGATTGAGACGGTATCTTATTATTTTTTTTCGGAGGACGCATCATGAACGGCTGGACCGGCCACATCCTGAGAGTTGACCTGACCTCGAAAACCTTCAAGAAAGAGACCTTCACCGAGGAATTCGCCCGGAAATGGATAGGCGGGCGGGGATTCGCCGCCAAGATCCTCTACGACGAGCTCAAGCCCGGGATCGACCCGTTGGGCCCCGACAACAAGTTCATCGTCGCCCTCGGACCCATCGCCGGCATCCCGGCCCCCAACACAGGGAAAGCGGTCGTGGCCGGCAAGTCTCCCATGACCGGGGGCTACGGCGACGGCAACCTGGGCACCCGGGTCGCCGAGCATCTCCGCAAGGCGGGCTACGACGCCCTGATCGTCGAGGGCCAGGCCGACCGGCCGACCATGCTCTATATCGAGGACGACAAGGTCGAGTTCATCCCCGCCGACGCGGTCTGGGGCAAGGGCACGTATGAGACCAACGACTGGATCTACGCCAAATACGGCAAGGGCGCCGGGGTCCTCAACATCGGGCAGGCCGGCGAGAACCTGGTCCGCTACGCCGTCGTCCGCAGCCTCGAGGGCCGGGCCGGAGGCCGGACGGGCATGGGCGCGGTCATGGGTTCCAAGCTCCTCAAGGCCGTGGTCGTCAAGGGCTCGAAGCCCATTCCCCAGGCCGACGCGGCCGGGATGAAGAAGACCGGCCATGACGACCTGCGAGAGGTCCACCGGATCGACAAGGAAACCGGCTGGTCCATTCAGAGCACGAACGGGGTCCTGGCCTGGTGCAACGAAGTGGCCGCCCTGCCCGTCCGGAACTTCCGCAAGACGCACCATCCCGACGCCTGGAAAGTGGACGGCGAGCGCCTCAACGACGCCCGCATCGCCACCTACGGCTGCCCGAACTGCACGATGCGCTGCGGCATCACCATCCACGACGACGAGGGCCGGGAATCCGAGCTCGACTACGAGAACATCGGCCTCCTCGGCCCCAATCTCGAGATCTTCGATCTTCCCCAGGTCGGCGCCCTCAATTACCTGTGCGACGACTACGGCATCGACACCATGTCCGGCGGCTGTGTCCTGAGCTTCTACGCCGACGCCATCGAGCACGGGGCCGCGACCGGCGACTACCGGTTCGGCGACGCCGCGGGCTCCAAGAAGCTCCTGGGAATGATCGCCCGGCGCGAGGGGGAGATCGGCGACCTCCTGGCGGAAGGCACGCTGCGCGCCGCCCGCAAGTTCGGCCGCGGCTCCGAGGCCTACGCCATGCAGGTCAAGGGGCTCGAGGTCGCCGCCTACAACTGCAAGTTCATCCCCGGGATGGCCCTGGCTTTCGGGGTCAGCCCCATCGGCGCCCATCACAAGGAGTCGTGGGTCATCACCTTCGAGCTCAAGAGCACCTCCCGCGAATCCTACGGCCGAGAAAAAGCCCAGAAGGTCATCGAGCTCCAGAGGATCCGGGGAGGCCTGTTCGAGTACATCGTGGCCTGCCGTTTCCCCTGGATCGAGGTCGGGTGGGGCCTCGAGAATTACCCCAAGTATTTCAATCTCGTCAGCGGGCTCGACTGGACCCTCGACGATTTCTGGACGGTCTCCGACCGCATCTATTCCCTCATCAAGCTCTTCTGGCTCCGGGAATACCCCCAGACCGACCGCAAGCTCGACTACCCGCCCGCCGTCTGGTTCGACCCGGCCAACGCGGACACCGAAGGGCCCATCGCCGGGAAGGTCCTCGAATACGACAAGTACGACGGCCTTCTCCAGCACTATTACGACATCCGCGGCTATGACAAGCGCGGCATCCCGACCCG
>JAWOHF010000044.1:0-3572 GCA_046496285.1 Candidatus Aminicenantota bacterium | reverse complement strand
GCGGGCGGCTTGGCGGTCAGCTCGTAGGCCACCCGGGTGACCTCGGGGATCTCGGCGGTGATGCGCTTGGCCATCTTGACCAATACGTCGAACGGGACGGGTGTCGGCTCGGCGGTCATGGCGTCCCGGCTTTCGACCGAACGGATGATGACGATGTTCCCGAAGGCCCGCTTGCCGTCGATGACGCCGGTGCCCTTGTCGTTGAGCAGGACGGCGAAGGCCTGGAAAGGCTTGAGGGCGGCGATCTCCTGCTCGACGATGACCGTGGCGGCGCGGACCAGGGCGACGCGCTCGGGGGTCACCTCGCCGATGACCCGGGTGGCCAGGGCCGGGCCGGGGAAGGGCATGCGGGCATAGATCGATTCGGGCAGACCGAGCTCCTTGGCGACCAGGCGAACGTCGTGCTTGAAGAGCTCCTTGAGGGGCTCGACGACCTTGAAGCCGAAGCCCTCTTCGGGGTCGATGCCGATCTGCTCGAGGATGTTGTGCTGGGTTTTGAGCCCCTTCTGGGTCTCGATGATGTCGGCGGCGATCGTGCCCTGAATGAGATAGCGGGCCTTGCTTTTGAGGACTTCGCGGCCGAAGGCGCTGTAAAAGGCGTAGCGGAAAGCCTTGCGCTTCTCTTCGGGGTCGCCCTTGCCCTCGAGGGCCGCGAAGAACTCGTGGGACTTGTCGGCGATCTCGACGTCGATGCCCAGGCCGGCGAAGATCTTGACGACCTCGGCGGGCTCGCCGGCCCGCATCAGGCCGGTGTCGAAGAAGATCGACTTGAGCTGGGGGCCGAGCGCCCGGTGGGCCAGAACGGTGCAGGCGGAGCTGTCGACGCCGCCCGACAGGGCCGAGATGGCTCTGCCGTCGCCGACCGTCTTGCGGATCTCCTCGACCTGGGTCTCGATGAATTTCTTGACGTTCATGGCGGCCTCCCTGCGTTCGTTTGCCCAATCATACCGATTTGATAAGAGGGGGTCAAATCTCCATTCATTAAATTTTCCCTTCAGAAGTCGCGCTGCCGGGGCCAAGAATTTAATGAGTGGAGATTTGACCCCTTCTTGGGGGGTGGGGCCTCGCCCATGGAGGCGAGTCCCGAGCAGAGAAAATCACCCACGGGTTAGCCGGGAGCGGGGATTGACCGGCCGGGCGGGGCCTGCGACCATAGGGCCATCGCAAGGAGGGCCTTAATCCAAGGCTACTGCGATCAAGGGAGCGGGACAACGAGGATCCCTCTCCGGCCCTCCTTGCACCCTTTTTCTCTCCTGATTTCCTTCCCAGCGGCCTCACGGGGGGCCGCTCTATTCCGTTGAAGCGGCCGGGCCTTTGAGATACGATGAGCCTTCGATCGACGAGATCGACCCAAGGAGGTCCCGATGAACAAGATCCGCCGCATTCCGCTGACCCTGATCTTGACCGCGATCCTCATTCCGGCCGCTCTCCCGGCCCAAACGCCCCTCGAGAAAACGATCCGGTCCCTGACGGACAAGCTGACCCCCGAGCTCATCGCGATCCGCCGGGACCTCCATTGCCATCCGGAGCTGGCCTACCAGGAGACGCGGACCTCGGCCATTGTCGCCGACTATTTCCGCAAGCTCGGACTCGAGGTCCGGACGGGCTATGCCAAAACGGGCGTGCTGGGCATCCTCAAGGGCGGAAAGCCCGGCCCCGTGGTGGCCATGCGCGGCGACATGGACGCCCTGCCCATCACCGAGGAAACCGGCCTGCCCTTCGCCTCGAAGGTCAAAACGACCCTCGACGGCCGGGAAACGGGCGTCATGCACGCGTGCGGACACGATGTCCACACGACCCTCCTGCTGGGTGTCGCCGCCGTCCTCTCGGCCATGAAGGCCGACGTCCCCGGCACGGTCGTCTTCGTCGCCCAGCCCGCCGAGGAAGTCGAGGACGGCGGGGCGAATCTGATGATCGAGGAGGGGGCGTTCAAAGACATCGTCCCTGCGGCCTTCTTCGCCTACCACGTCGACGACACTCTCAAGGCGGGCAAGATCGGCTACGCGTCGGGGTTCATGTCGGCCAACGTCGACGGCTTCGATCTGACCCTCCGCGGCGAGGGCGGTCACGGAGCCAATCCCGACTCGTGCGTCGACCCCATCGTCGTCGGGGCGCGGATCGTCACCGCCCTGCAGGTCCTGATCTCGCGGGAAATAAGCGTCCACGACCACACGGTCATCACCGTCGGCTCCTTCCACTCCGGCACGGCCCGCAACATCATTCCCCGGTCGGCCCGCCTCGAGGCTACCGTGCGCAATTACGGAGAAGAACAGCGGACGATCCTCCGCGACAAGATCGCCCGGGTCATCACCGGGATCTGCGAGTCGGCCGGGGCGGAGTTCGATCTGGACTACAAGCTCGGCACGCCGTCCGTTTACAACGACCCCGCGCTGACCCGCGCCGTGCTGGTCACGGCCGAACGGGTCCTCGGTTCGAAGCAGGCGCTCGTCGAGCAGAAGCCCGAAATGGGCGGTGAGGACTTCAGCTACTTCGGGAAGGTCGCCCCCGCGGTCATGATCAATCTGGGGGTCGTGCCCCCCGACAGGGAGTCGACCTCGGTCCACTCTCCGACCTTCATGGCCGACGAGGCCGCTATTCCCATCGGCGTCAACCTCATGGCCAACATCCTCTTGGATTATGCCTTGGCTGACGCAACACGCACAATTCAAAAGAGATAACAAATACTTGCCTGCTTTGTCGGGCAAAAAGGGAGGACCGATCGTGTCCATGAAAACGATCGTCAAAGGAGGCTCTATGGACCTGCATTCCGCCAAGCACCTTTCCCGCCATTTGGCGGCCGCGGCCCTGATCGCTCTTCTGACCGTGCTCCTGCCCGCCGGCCCCTCGCCCGAAGGCCAGACCGCCCCGCCCGCTCGGCCCGAGGACGCCGAGACCGACCCCCTGGTCCTCAAAAAGCTCGCACAATGGCAGGGTTGGAAGTTCGGGCTGATGATGCACTGGGGCCCCTACAGCCAGTGGGGAGTCGTCGAATCCTGGACGCTTTGCTCGGAGGACGAACCCTGGTGCCGCCGCTCCATGGACAACTACGTCGAATACAAGAAGGCCTACGAGGCCCTGCCGCGGACCTTCAACCCCTCGAAATTCGACCCGGCCAAATGGGCCGCCGCGGCCAAGTCCGCCGGCATGCGCTACGTCGTCTTCACGACCAAGCACCACGACGGCTTCTCGATGTTCGACACCAAGCAGACCGACTACCGCATCACCTCACCCGACGTCCCGTTCCACGCCGACCCCCGCGCCGACATCACACGGGCCGTCTTCGACGCCTTCCGCGCCGAGGGCCTCGGCACCGGGGCCTACTTCTCCAAGCCCGACTGGCACCACCCCGACTTCT
This sequence comes from Candidatus Aminicenantota bacterium, assembly GCA_046496285.1. Classification (GTDB taxonomy): domain Bacteria; phylum Acidobacteriota; class Aminicenantia; order Aminicenantales; family Saccharicenantaceae; genus RBG-16-66-30. Next base: position 217 of record JAWOHF010000044.1, on the reverse strand, counting down.
GGGCGCCCGAGTGGGCGACACCCGACCGCAACGTCAACTACAGCATCGACAGATACCCCGACCGCTGGCAGCGCTTCCGCGATTTCACCTACCGCCAGATCGAGGAGCTCGTGAGCGGCTACGGCCCGCTCGACATCCTCTGGCTCGACGGCGGCTGGGTCCGGCCCCGGCCCCTGATCGAGATCGCCCCGGGCCATTTCCTCGAGAACGCCAAGAA
>JAWOHF010000340.1:0-15438 GCA_046496285.1 Candidatus Aminicenantota bacterium | reverse complement strand
CGAGCAAGCAGATGCTCGGCTGGGACACGGTCGACCTGATCGACGGCGTGAAGATCGTCGGCGCCGCCACGCTCAACGACCTGGCTCTCGACGCCGACGCGACCATGTGGTTCTGATGCCCGCTGCCGTCTACGCCGACTACCAGTCCGCCAAGCCCGTCGACCCCCGGGTCGTCGAGGCGATGCTGCCGTACTTCACGGAGACGTTCGGCAACCCGTCGTCGCTGCACGGCGTGGGCGAGCGAAATATTCAGAGCCCTGGAAATGACGAGCCCCCACCGGTGGGAATGGACCGGTCCGGACGGCTGCACCTATGACGTCACCGATTTCCTCTTCACCGACACGGACGGTTCCCGACTTATCCTGGAGATGGGCATCGACATCACCGATCGGAAAAGGGCGGAGGAGGAACGAGCGAGGCTGGCGACCGCGATCGAACAGATCGCCGAGGGGGTCGCGATCCTGGACCCGGAAGGACAGATCCTGTCGGCCAATCCCGCGTTCGGGGCCCATCGCCCTTTCAAGCTCCGGGACTTGGTCGGCCGATCCGTACGCGAGGTCCTGGAGATCGACGAAGTGGATCAGGAGATCAAGGAAACACTTCAGGAATTCCTGGTTTCGGGAAGGACCTGGAACTGGCACCTGAAGCGGAGCATGGCCGACGGCCTCGTTCGCGAATTCGATCTGGCCATATCGCCCATCCATGACGGATCGGGCCGCCTCGTCAACGCGATCGCCATCGAACGCGACGTGACCCAGGAGTCCATCCTCGAGGAGAAGATCCGCCAATGGCAGAAAATGGAAGCCCTAGGGACCTTGGCAGGAGGCATCGCCCATGATTTCAACAATATCCTGCTCCCCATCCAGATCAACACCGAGCTGATGCTGGCCGAATGGAAAGCGGGGATCCCGGAGGCCCGCCGTTTGAACCAGATCCTTGAGGCGGCCCGGCGCGGCCGGGACATGGTCAAGCAGATCATCACCTTCTCGAGGCAGAAAGAACAGGACCGCAAGCCCGCAGAAATGCTGCCCATCATCAAAGAATCGGTCAAATTGTTGCGGATCTCGATCCCCAAAACGATCGATATTGTCGAGAAGATCGAGGCCGAGGAGGCGGTAATGGCCTTGGCCGACCCGACCCAGATCCATCAGGTCCTGATGAACCTCGGCAGCAATGCGGCCCACGCCATGCGGGAGAAGGGGGGCGTCCTCGAGATCGGCCTCTCCGAGACATCCCTTGACAAAAAGGCGGCGTCCCGCTTTGTCGACCTCAAGCCGGGCCCCTATCTCCGCCTGAGCGTGAAAGATACAGGACTGGGGATGACCCCGGAAGTCCGGTCCCGGATCTTCGAACCATTTTTCACGACGAAGAAACTGGGGGAAGGGTCGGGGATGGGCCTGGCTGTCGTCCATGGCATCGTCAAGAGCCACGGCGGCGCCATTTCCGTTGCCAGCGAGATCGGCAAGGGAACGACCTTCACGATCTACCTGCCCCGGATCACCGGCGTACATCAGGCCGACGACGACCGGAAGGACGCGTTCCCAAGAGGGACGGAGCGCGTCCTCTTTGTCGACGACGAGGACATTCAGATCCGGGCCATGACCAAGCTCCTGGAGTACCTCGGATACAGCGTGGTCGGTCATTCCGATCCTCGCCAGGCCCTCGACGCCTTCCGCCGCGAGCCCGGCGCGTTCGACCTGGTCATCACCGACCACGGCATGCCGAACATGCCCGGCGACGCGCTGGCCCGGGAGTTCCTGCGGATCAGGCCGGGCCTGCCCATCATCCTGTGCACGGGCTACAGCGAGACCGTCGACGAGGGCGAGGCCCGGGCGATGGGCGTCAAGGCCTTCATGCTGAAGCCCTTTTCCGTAAGAGAGATCGCCGAGGCCATCCGCCGCGTGCTCCCGCCCGGGCCGTAAGCCCCCCACGAAATGCTAATACCAACAGGCTTAAATGGGTATTTTTGGGGCATCATTCAAGACGCGGGAACTCCGTGACCCGGATGTTCGTGCAGCCGTAGGGAAGAAGGATCAGCTCCTCGTCCGGCTCGTCCGACCCTTGGGGCTCGGGCGGGAACTCGGCCGCCCAGCCGTGCTTGAGCTCCCAGCCCGGAAGCTTCCGGCCCTTGACCCGGGCCGCCATCCCCGCCCCTTCGGGCGAAAAAGGGCGCTCGCCGACGGGGCGTTCTTCGAAGCGCAGGTCCTGGTCCGGCCGGTCCTCGTCGAGGACTAGCCCGTAATTCCAATCCGTGGCCGGGTGGACCTCCCAGTCTGCGTGGGGGATTTCCCGGTAGGGTTTGTCCTCGTTGACCCTGACCCACCTCTCCCCTATCGCCAGCGAATAGACGAGCGGACCGCGCTCGACGGTCAGTCCTCCGTTGTAGCGGCTCGTGACCGAGGCCTTCATCGGCAGGCGCAAGCGAACTTCGTCGCCGTCTTCCCAAACGCGTTCGACCATGTGGAAGGTCCCCGGCCGCGGGTTCCCGGCCTTATCGCCTGCGACTTCGAGGGAGGCGCCCTCCGCCCACGCCGGGATCCTGAGCCGGAGCGGGAACCGCGTCGAGGCCGGCGCCTTGATCCGGAAAAGCAATTCCTCGCGAAAAGGATATTCGGTATCGAGGCGGACCTCGACCTGACCGCCGCCGGTCTCGAACGAGACCGCGCTGGGGGCGTAGGCCGCCGCGACCAGCCCTCCGTCCGGGCTTCTCATCCACAGGTGGGCGGCGAACTTCGGCCAGCCCTGATGCATGTTGGCCGTGCAGCAGCCGTAGTTCGGCTCGAGGCCGTAGATGTTGGATTCGGGGCCGTTGGTCGTCCACATATGGTCGGGATTGACCGTGCATTGGACCTGGTTCGTCTGCTGATCGTACTGATGGGCCCACATGTCCGGCGAGAACGTGGCCGGCAGGGCATTGAAAGCGACTTTCTCCAGCCGGTCACCGAAGGCCGGATCGCCCAAGACCGCGATGAGGTGCTCCAGCGAGTACATGAACTCGACGACGGCGCACAGCTCGGTCCCTTGGAGAGGGTTCTTCCCGGCCAGGCATTCGTCCCCGCTGAACATCCCGTTGGCCTGGCCGTGCTGGCGGTCGAGGAGGGCCGTCATCCCGGCCGGGAAGCGCCGGTCGTCCTCCACGCCGCTCACCCTCCACCACAGGGCCCCGGCCTTGGCCGCCATGCCGGTGTTGACGACGTGCTTGGCCCACTTCCACAGGCCGCGCCGCGGGGTAGGCACCGTGACGTCCTCGCCCTTGTAAAATCCCCGGTAGTCGAAGCCCTGGTCGTGGAGCTTTCGCGCCAAGTCGAGGATCCACGGCTCGCCGGTCCGCTCGTAGAGGAGCAACGCCGGGATGAGGGCCTCGAACCAGCGGTAGCGGCCCCAATTGAAGAGCGGCTGCTTGTCGAGATGCGCATTCATGGCCCGCAGGCTGCGTTCGACGGCCCGCAGGGCCCGCTCGTCGCCGGTCACGGCGTGGTATTCGGCGAGGACCTTGTCGACGAGATGGATGGCCCACAAGTCGTAGGGCTTGACCCCGGGCGCGTCCCAGTTCTCGGGGAACGGGCTGAACCAGCCGTCCTCGCGCTGGCGGGCGAGGATCTCGTCGATGAACCGCCGGACCTTGCCCTTGAGCCGGTCGTCGTCGAGGAGCCAGGCCAGGGGCACGACGCCGTCGAGCCAGTACGGGGCCCGCTCCCAGCCCTCGGCGTCGCCGCCGATCCACTGGCTGCGGGCGACATCGGGCCAGAACTCGTCGAGATGGCCGCTGAGCCCGTCGGCCTGGATGCGGAGCTGGCGGAGGAGCCAGCCTCGCGGCTTGATCGACGTCAAGGGCAGGGGCCGGAAGGCCGGCTCCCGGAGCCCGCGGGAAGCCGCGGAGCGGGTCGCGGCCGGCGCGGACGGCGCCTTCGACTCACCACGGCAAGCCCCGTTCATCACGGGGGCGGCCATCGCGGCGGCGCCCATCGTCGCATAGGTCAGGAAATCCCGGCGTTTGATGGTTTCCATGGCAGGGCCTCCAAGATGATCATACCTCGCGTCCCGTCATTATAACCCGGACCGTTCCCGAAGAGGAGCGGGTGAAGTTGGCCGCCACAGGATCCTTTATAGCTCAACCCGCCGCAACAGTTGGGCGTTGATGGCCACGATGACCGTGCTGGCAGACATCAACACCGCGCCGACGGCCGGGGCCAGCAGGATCCCGACCGGGGCCAGCACGCCCGCCGCGAGGGGAATGGCGACGATGTTGTAGCCCGCCGCCCACCATAGGTTCTGGACCATCTTGCGATAGCTGGCCCGGCTCAGGGCCACGATCCGCGACACGTCCCGCGGATCGCTTCGCACGAGCACGACATCGCCGGCCTCCACCGCCACGTCGGTCCCCGCCCCGATGGCGATGCCGATGCCGGCCGTGGCCAGGGCCGGGGCGTCGTTCACGCCGTCGCCGACCATGGCCACGCGCTTGCCCTCATCCCGCAGCTCCTTGATCTTCTTGGCCTTGTCCTCCGGAAGCACCTCGGCAAACACGGTATCGATCCCGAGCTCACGGGCGACACTGTCGGCGACGGCCTGCGAGTCGCCGGTGAGCATGGCGACCTCGATCCCTGCCCGGCGAAGTCGTTCCACCGCCTCTCGGGATTCCGGCCGGACGGCGTCGGCGACGGCGAAGACCGCCAGCGCTTGCTGGCCTTCGATCAAATAGACGGCGGCCCGGCCGCTCTGTCCGAAGCGCTCCGCCGCGTCGCGGAGTTCGGCGGGCAGCTCGATCGCAAGCTTCCCCAACAGGGCCGGCCCTCCGACCTTCATCTCCCGGCCTTCGATCTTCGCCTGCACGCCGTGACCCGGAATGCCCTGGAAATCCGAGGCGCCCGGGACCTCGATACCCTGCTCGCCGGCGCTCTTCAGAAGCGCCTGGGCGATCGGGTGCTCCGAATCGCGCTCCACGGCCGCGGCCAGACGAAGGGCTTCCTCCCGCTCTATCCCCGGAGATGTCACGGTCTCGACCACGCGGTGCTCGCCCATGGTCAGTGTGCCGGTCTTGTCGAAGACGACCACGTCGAGGGACCTGGCCTCTTCCAGGCCCCTCCGGTCGCGCACCAGAAGGCCGCTTCGGGCCCCGAGCGTCGTGGAGATGGCGATGACCAGAGGCACGGCCAGCCCCAGGGCGTGCGGGCAGGCGATGACCAGCACGGTCACCATGCGCGTGACGGCGAAGTCCAGGGCCGCGCCCGACGCCAGCCAGCCGGCCAGCGTCAGGCCGCCGGCCCCGATGGCCGCAAGCGTCAGGAAGTACGCCGCGCGGTCGGCCAGGGCCTGGGCGCGGGAGCGCGAGCTCTGGGCCTGCTCCACGAGACGCATGATCCCGGCCAGGGCCGTCCGCTCGCCGGTGCCGGTGACCACGACCCGCAGCGACCCTTGGCCGTTGACCGTCCCGGCGATGACCTTGTCGTCGGGGCTCTTGTCGACCGGCCTCGATTCGCCGGTGACCATCGCTTCGTTGACCGAGCTCCCGCCGCTCTTGACGAGCCCGTCGACGGGGACTTTCGCTCCCGGCCGGACCAGCACAAGGTCGCCGTCCCGGATCTCGTCGACCGGGACTTCCTCGGTCCGATCGTCGCCCGTCAGCCGGACCGCCGTGTCCGGCAGCAGCTTGGCCAGCTCGCCCAGCGCCCCCTTGGCCTGGAAGATCGAGCGCATCTCGATCCAGTGCCCGAGGAGCATGATCGTCACCAGGGTCGCCAGCTCCCACCACAGCGCGTGGCCTTCAAAGCCCATGGTCACCGCGGCGCTGTAGAGGAAAGCGACGCTGATCGCGAGGGCAATGAGGACCATCATCCCCGGCAGGCGGGCGGCCAGCTCGCGCTTCGCCCCTTGCAGGAACACCCAGCCGCCATAGAAGAAGACCAAGGTGCCGAATACGGCGGGGATCAGATCGGAACCCGGGAACACGGGCGGGCGATAGCCCATCCACCGCTGAAGCATCGGCTCCCAGACCAGGGCCGGGACGGTCAGCCCCAGGCAGACCCAGAACCGCTTGCGGAACATCCCGACGCTGTGGCCGGCGTGCCGGTCGCGGCCGGAGCGATCCGATCGGCCGGGGCCGCTTGCACCGGCCTTCCCGATGTGATCCGCGTGGCCCGACTCGCCGAGCTTGACAGCTCCGGGAGGCGGCGGCCGATGTTCCCGGTGAGAATGCCGATGATGTTCTGAGGGATCCATGATCCCCTCCTCTCGAGATCCGAGTAGTTCGGAAATTATCACCCCGATTTTTGAATGTCAAATAAAAAGACTTGACAAACATACTACTATGCATTACATTGTATTTGGTTATAAACATGGAAAACAAGATCACCCAGTTGAGAAAAGGGATCCTGGAGCTGGCCATCCTGGGTTGCCTGTCCAGGGAACGCCACTACGGGTACTCGCTGGTCAGGACCATTTCCGGTGACACGGAGATCGACCTCACCGAAGGGACGATCTACCCCATTCTCGGCCGGCTGGCCAAGGAAGGCCTGGTCCAGACGGAGTGGGTCGAGTCCAGCCAGGGGCCTCCCCGCAAGTACTACACGCTGACCCTCAAGGGCGAGGAATCCTTCCGCGTTCTCGAGCAAGAGTTCCGGAAGCTCTCGGCGATCGTCGCCAACGCTCAGAGCGCCCCGGCCCGGCGGGCCAGGGACGCCGGCGATGCCCATCCCGTCCTTTCCGTGACCAAGGAGACGAACAATGGCTAACGGTTTCAGCGGGCCCGTCGCCCAGATCGTCGACAACTACCTGGAGCGGCTGAAGAAAGGCCTCAAGGGGATCGCCGTCAAGGACCAGGACGAGCTGGTCAAGGAGATCCACTCCCACATCTACGAATCCTTCCGCAGCGACCCGACCGAGGACGAGGTCGCCCGGGTCCTCAAGGTCCTCGACAAGCTCGGCGAGCCGGCGACGGTCATCTCGGCGCGCATGCCGGAGGTGATGGTCACTCTCGGCAAGAAGAAAAAGCTGCCTTTTCTGATCCTGGCCGGCCTTCTTATCGCCATTTTCGCTCTCCCGCTGGGCACGAGCGCTCTGGGAGTGGCCGTCGGCCTCATCATCGGCGTCCTGGCCCTGGTCCTGTCTTTCTACATCGTGGCCTTCGCCCTGATCCTGACCGGGTGGCTGAGCGCGGTCATCATGATCATCCGCCTCTTCAGCCCGGAATTCCTCGAGCCTTATATGGACATTTATCCTTTGGTTCCGGACCCGACGTTCAACACGGTCATCTACATCCTCGGCGCGCTGCTCATCGCCGCGATCGGCCTCGGGATGCTCTGGCTGGGGACGAGGATGATGCGCGGCATCCGGTTCGTTTTCCGGCTGCTTTTCGAGAAGGTCCGGAACTGGCGGAAAAAGTCCGCCGCGCCCGCCCCGGCTCCCGCCTCCTAGCCGTCGGGGGCGAGCTCGCCGAGACGGCCCTCGAACGGACGACGTGATGCCCTAAAACCGGGGAACGGGTATCATGTCCCCCTTTTAGGCCGGGATTCGTTGACCGCCCGGAGAAGATCAAATTTTTCATAACCGAACTTGCACTTGTCACCCGATTCTTTATAATATCAAGGAAAATGGGAAACATCCGCAGCTCTCAGGCCTTCGTCGGAAAGAAGGCCATGCTCTCTGCGCCGCGATTCCCTAATCTGAACTCACAGTTCCGGGCGGTCACCCGGTGAGCAGGAGGGTATGATGCCAGGAAGGAAATCCGACGGCCCAACAAGGCCCGGAACCCAAAGGCGTTTCGAACAGATCCCGAAGTGCCCATCGGGGATCCGCGGGCTCGACAAAATCACCGAAGGCGGCCTGCCGCGCGGCCGGCCCACGCTCGTCTGCGGCAAGGCCGGGTGCGGCAAGACGCTCCTGGCCATGGAGTTCATCGCCCGCGGGGCCAGGGATTTCGGCGAGCCCGGCGTGTTCATGAGCTTCGAGGAAACGGGAGATGAGCTGGCCAAGAACATCGCCAGCTTGGGCTTCGACCTGCCGGCGCTCATCAGGCGCCGGAAGCTCGCCGTCGATTACGTCCAGGTCGAGCGGAGCGAGATCGAAGAGACCGGCGAATACGACCTCGAGGGGCTATTCGTCCGCCTGGGCTCGATGATCGATGAGATCGGCGCCAAGCGCGTGGCCCTGGATACGATGGAGTCTCTCTTCTCCAGCATGCCCAACGAGGGCATCCTGCGGGCGGAAATGAGGCGGCTCTTCCGCTGGCTCAAGGACAGAGGCGTCACCGCGATCATCACCGGCGAGCAGGGCCGGGACGGCCTGATGACCCGGCACGGCCTGGAGGAATACGTCAGCGACTGCGTCATCTTCCTGGACCACAGGGTCACCGAGCAGAACGCCACGCGCCGCCTGCGGATCGTCAAGTACCGGGGCAGCGCCCACGGCACCAACGAATTCCCGACGCTGATCGACGAGAACGGCCTGAGCGTCCTGCCGGTCAGTTCGCTCGGCCTGAACTACCCCGTTTCCCGCCGCTATGTCAGCACCGGCATCCCGGACCTGGACGCCATGTTCGAGGGGAAAGGCTACCGGGAGGGGAGCAGCATCCTCGTCAGCGGCACGGCGGGCACGGGGAAGACGAGCCTCGCCGCGGCCTTCGCCGACGGCGTCTGCCGGCGCGGCGGCCGCTGTCTCTACTTCGCCTTCGAGGAGTCCCCGATGCAGATCCTCAGGAACATGGCCTCCATCGGCATCCGCCTGGAGCGGCACGTTCAGAAAGGACTGCTCCGGTTCGAGGCGGCCCGGCCGACCTATCACGGGCTGGAAGGCCACTTGTTCAGCCTGCACGGGGCCGTGGACCGGTTCCGGCCGGCGGCCGTCGTCATCGATCCCATCACGGGTCTGGGCAGTCTTGGCAGCGAGAACGACATCCGGTTGATGCTGACACGGATCATAGGCCATCTCAAGAACCTCAACACGACGGCTTTATTCACGAGCCTGACCGCGCTCGGAGAATCGCTCGAGCAGAGTGAGGTCGGCGTTTCCTCGCTCATGGACACCTGGATCCTCATCCACACGATCGAATCGGCCAACGAACAGCTCCGCCGCTTCTCCATCCGCAAGAGCCGGGGCATGGCCCATTCCACCCGGGTCAAGGAATTCGTGCTAAGCCGCCGGGGCATCCGTTTGGTCGACGTGGACAAGGGCATCGCCGCCCCGACTGGCGGCCGTGGCCCGAGGAAACGGCCATGAAAAAAACAAAAAGCGGGGCCCAAAGCAAAACCCGGGCGCGAAAACCGGCCTGCGCCTGGGACCTGCGGCTCTATATCGCCGGCAATACGCCCCGGGCAGCCAAGGCGCTCGAGAACCTCAAGGCCATCTGCGAGGAAACCATGAAAGGCCTCTATCACATCGAGGTCATCGACCTCCTGAAGAACCCGCGGCTGGCCAGCGGCGACCAGATCCTGGCCGTGCCGACGTTGGTGCGGAAACTCCCCGTGCCGGTCCGGAAGATCATCGGGGACATGTCGGACCGGGAGCGCGTCCTCGTCGGCCTGGACGTGCGGCCCCGGCCCAAACCGGCTGCGTCGTCCGGGACCCTGAGGCCAAAATGACCACCGGAAAGAGCCGGCAACCGGCGCCGCGGCGGCGGAAGGCCGCCGCCAACCCCGGAGCCGCGTTGGCCAAGGCCGCGGCCGGCCGCCGGGGCGCGAAGTATATCCTGCGGCTCTATGTGGCCGGCATGACGCCGCGGTCGTCCGCGGCCATCCGGGCCATTACGAAGATCTGCGAGGAACACCTCAAAGACCGCTACCTCCTGGACATTATCGACATCTACCGCCAGCCGACCCTGGCCCGGGGCGAGCAGATCATCGCCGTCCCCACCCTGATCAAGAGACTGCCTCTGCCGTTGCGGCGGATGATCGGGGACATGGCCGATACGAAGCGTATTCTGGTCGGCCTCGATTTGAGATCCGAGGAATGACCAAAGCGCCGCCCTCCCGCGCCAAGCCGGTCCGGCGGCAGAGAGTGCCGCGGGTCAAACCCCGGATGAAGGAAACGGGCGAGCTCGAGAGCCTGCGGCAACGCCTGGCCGAGGCCGAGGACACGCTCCGGGCCATCCGCGAAGGCGAGGTCGACGCCATCATCGTCTCCGGCAGCAAGGGCGAAAGGATCTTCTCGCTCAGCGAGTCCGAGAGCATCTACCGGCTGATGGTCGAAACGATGTCCGAGGCCGGCCTGGCCGTCACACCGGAAGGGACGATCCTCTTCGCCAACAACCGTTTCGCCGAGATGGTCGGGAAGCCTCTCGAGCATGTCGCGGGAAGGCCTCTTGCCCAATTCGTCGGCCGCGTCAGCCGTCGGCGGTTGAGTCCGTTGCTGGCCAAGGCCAGGCGCGGGCCTTCGGAAGCGCGGATCGTCCTGGATTCGGGAGGCGCCTCCGTACCCGTCCATGTCTGGGCCAACTTGCTCGATCGGCCCGATGGAGCGACGATCTGCCTCGTGGGCGTAGACCTCTCGCAGCTCGAAACCTCCAAGGAGATGATCCAGCATCTCCAGGAACAGCGGCAGGCCCTGGCCGAGAGCGAGGCCGCTCTCAGTAAAGCCCAGGAGCTGGCCCATATCGGGAGCTGGACCTGGGAGATCCATCAAGGGCTCGCACATCCGTCCGAAGAGATGTTGCGCATCCTCGGGGTCGGTCGAGAGGAATTCGAGCGGACCGTGCCGGAACTCATCGACCGCTTGATCCATCCCGGCGACCGGGAGCAGGTCACGGCCATCATTCGGGCCGGCGGGGCGTACGGGCCGCGCCCGCCCATGGAATTCAGGATCGTACGCCCGGACGGTTCCATCCGGATGGTCTGTTGGGAAGTCGGCGAGCTCAAGCAGGACTCCGGGGGAAACCCGGAGTCCATATCGGGCGTCATCCAGGACATCACCGAGCGGAAGGCGGCCGAAGATGTCCTTCGCCGGTCGGCGGACGAACTGGAAGAGCTGGTGCGGCAGCGGACCGCCGAGATCAAGCAAAAGGACGACCTCCTCCTCCGCGCCCAGAAGATAGAGGCCCTGGGGACCCTGGCCGGCGGCATCGCCCACGATTTCAACAACGTCCTCTCGACCATCATGGTCAACGCCGAGCTGGCCATGCTCGACGCCGGGGACAAGGAGCCCGGGAAAGAACACCTCTTTCTCTTGCTCCAGGCCGCCAGCCGGGGCCAGGAGCTCGTCAAGCAGATCATCGCGTTCAGCCGGAAAAAGATACAGGACCGCACGGCCCTCCGGGTCTCCCCCATCGTCAAGGACACCCTAAGATTCCTCCGGTCCTCCCTGCCGTCGAGCATCGAGATCCAGGAGGCCCTCGAGGAATCGTCGGACTCCGTTATGGCCGATCCGTCCCAGGTCACCCAGATCCTGATGAACCTTTGTGTCAACGCCGCGTACGCCATGCGGGAGCGGGGCGGGGTCCTGAAGGTCGAGCTGAAGGCCGTCGACGTCGACGGGGAGATGTCGGCCAAGCATCCGGAGCTCCAGCCCGGTCCTCATGTCTGCATCGGCGTGAGCGACACGGGGTGCGGGATGACCGCGGAGGTCATGGACCGGGTGTTCGATCCGTTCTTCACCACGAAGCCGCCCGGCGAGGGAAGCGGTATGGGCCTGTCGGTCGTTTACGGCATCGCCAAGAGCTACGGTGGCGGGGTCATCGTCCGCAGCGAGCCCGGCCGGGGATCGACGTTCTCCGTCTTCATGCCGCGCCTCCAGGCGCCGCCGGAAGAGACCCGCGTCCGGTCCGAGATCGGCAGGGGATCGGGCGAAAGGGTCCTGCTGGTTGAGGACGACGCGGTCCAGCTCCAAGGCGTATCGGCTTTGCTCGAACGCCTCGGCTACGCGGTGACGGCCCGGGCCGATAGCGTCGAGGCCCTGGCTCTCTTCGAGCGCGATCCGCTCGGCTTCGACCTGCTCATCACCGACCAGACGATGCCGAAGCTGACAGGCAGCCGGCTCGCCGAAGAGGTCTTGAAGATACGGCCCGGCTTGCCGGTCATCCTCTGCACCGGTTTCAGCGAGATCGTCGACGACGACAAAGCCGCGCTCATCGGGGTCCGGGAGTTCGTCTACAAGCCGTTCGGGATGCGCGAGATCTCGCAGTCCATTCGTCGAGCCCTCGCCGCCGGCGCCTCTTGAGGCCAAGCCCGTTTCCGCTGTCGCAGCTTGCACTAGTTCAAGTCGGCGAGGCTTCTCTCTAGCAGGGCGATCTCGCGGCGGGCGGCCTCGAGGCGGCGGCGCTCCTCGGCGACGACCTCGGGCGGGGCCTTCTCGACGAAGCGCGGATTGTCGATCTTCTTTTGGATATGTTCGAGGTCCTTTCGCCACTTCTTGAGCCCGGCCTCGAGCCGCGATCTCTCGGCGTCGACGTCGATGACCTCGAGGAGAAAGATCTCCATCCCCCGATGGACGACCTTGGCCGCGGTCTTCGGCCTATCGAACGCGGCCCGGACCTCGAGTCCGGTCAGGGCCGCGAGATGGGAGATCCCGGGCGCCGTACGGACGAGTGCCGCGGCTTCGTCCCCGGACGCTTTGACGACCGCGGCGATCTTGCGCGAGGGCGGGCAGCCGGCCGTCGACCGCCAGTTCCGGACGGCCCGGACGACCCCCTGGAGCAGGTCCATGTCGGAGCCGGCCTTTTCATCCTCCCAGTCCGGACGCGCAACGGGCCAGGGCGCGGCGATGAGCGGCCCGCCGCAGAGAAGCTCCTCGTCCACTCCCCGTCGCGGCCGGATGCCGCCCAGGCTTTCCCAGAGAGCCTCGCTGATGAAGGGCACGAAGGGGTGCAGAAGCCTCAGGACTTGGTCGAGGACGAGGGCCAATACGGCCCCGGCCCGGCGGTCGGCAGCGCCCTGCTTGAGCCGCGGCTTGACCAGCTCCAGGTACCAGTCGCAGAGCTCTCCCCAGAAGAACTCCCGGGCCGCGCCGAGCGCCTGGGACGGGTTGTAATCCTCGAGAGCGGCGGTCACGGACTGGACGGCCCGCCGTAGCCGGGCCAGAGCCCAGCGGTCCTCGGGCTCGAGCTCGTCGAAGCGGAAGAGCCGGAAATCCCCGGCCGTCTCCTCTTCCAAGCTCACCAAGGCGAACCGGGCCGCGTTCCAGAGCTTGGTGCAGAAGGCCCGGCCGACCTCGAAGCGCTCGCTGATGATCTTGGCCACGGGCAGATCGGGGATGGTCCCCAGGACGTCGAACTCCTGGCCCGTCTCGGGGTCCACATAGGTGAAGACGGTCCGGCCGTGGCGGGCTGTGGTCAAGTCGACGAGCTTCCCGGTGAACGGGCTGACCGCCTGGACGGGCAGGCGAATGTCCTGGGTCCCGGTCTGCATGTCGCAGAGGACGTAGCGCATGGCGTCGGCGCCGTATTTCTCGATGATGTCCGCGGGGTCGATGCCGTTGCCCTTGCTCTTCGACATCCGTTCGCCCTTGCCGTCCTGGATGTTGGCGTGGATGAAACAGTCGGTGAACGGGACGTCGCCCAACAGGTAGAGGCCCATGAGCTGCATGCGGGCCACCCACAGGGTGATGATGTCCCGGCCGGTCACCAGACACGAGCCGGGATAGTAATAATCCAGGCAGTCTGCCGAGCCTCCAGCCGAGCCCAGCCCGGGCTTGCCCGGCCCGACCTCGGCCGTCTCGGGGTCGGGCCAGCCGAGGGTCGAGAACGGCCACAGGGCGGAGCTGAACCAGGTGTCGAGAACGTCTGGATCCCGGGCGAGGCCGAGCTTCTCGAGCTCCGCCGCCCAGGACTTCTCGGCGGCCGGGTCCCTCAGGCAGACGAGAAGGTCGAAGCGGCCTTCGGACGGAAGGTCCTCTTCGTGGGTTGGCAGGAGCGCTCCTTCCAAGTCGGCGACCCAGACGAAGAGCTCCTCGCTCGGGGCCTGGGGCATTTTTTTGAGGACGTCGCCGAGGGCTTTCCGGTCGAAGCTCCCGTGCCAGATCGGGATGCGGTGCCCCCACCAGAGCTGGCGGCTGATGCACCAATCGCGCTTCTCGCCGAGCCAGCTGACGTAGGTGCCGCGGTAGCGCTCGGGATCGGGGTGGAACTCGAGGCGCCGGCCGGAGGGCGAGCGGTAGGAGGGGCCGGCGGCGTCGATGGCCGCCTGGGCCAGCCCGGGGGCCCGGAACTCCTTCTTCGTCCCCCGGCCGCACAGGATGCCGCCCTCGATATCCGCCATGCGGACGAACCACTGTTTGGAGAGATAGGGCTCGATGGCCGTCTTCGACCGGTCGGAGTGGCCGATCTCGATCTCCCTGTCCTCGACGGATTCGACGAGGCCTCCGGCCTCGAGGTCGGCGACGACCTTGCGCCGGGCCTCGAAGCGGTCCAGCCCGGCGTAGGGCCCGGCGTTGGCGTTGAGGGTCCCGTCGGGATTGAGGATGTTGACGATGCCGATCTCGGACTTGTGGCGCTTCCAGACCTCGTAGTCGTTGGGGTCGTGGCCGGGGGTGATCTTGACGCATCCGGAGCCGAGCTCGGGCCGGGCCCACTCGTCGAGGACGAGCGGGATGGGCCGGTCGAGGAGCGGCAGGAGCACCCGGCGGCCTTCGGCGGCCATGGCCCGCAGCTTCAGCAGATGGGGCAGAAGCTCGCCCCTGCGCCGGCGGGCCTCTTCGAGCTCGGATTCGAGCCCGGCCCGCTCCTTGGCGGGCGCGGAGGCGATGCGCGCCGGGAGCTCGGCGATGAGCCGCTCCAGCTCGCCGGCCGGATCGGGGTGGACGGCCACGGCCGTGTCGCCCAGCATGGTCTCCGGCCTCGTCGTAGCCACGGTGACGAACGCCGGCTCGCCGGGCTTGGGATCGATGACCGGGTAGCGGATGTGCCAGAAGTGCCCTTGGACCGTCTC
Source organism: Candidatus Aminicenantota bacterium (assembly GCA_046496285.1). Lineage (GTDB taxonomy): Bacteria > Acidobacteriota > Aminicenantia > Aminicenantales > Saccharicenantaceae > RBG-16-66-30. Next base: position 589 of record JAWOHF010000340.1, on the reverse strand, counting down.
ATGGACGATCTCGTCGTCGCTGACCGCGGTCTGCAGCTGGCAGTCCCAGTTGACGAGACGGTCGCCCCTATAGATGAGCCCGTCCCGGAACAGCCGGAAGAAGGCCTCACGCACGGCCCGCGTGCAGACCGGGTCCATGGTGAAGCGCTGGCGGTCCCAGTCGCACGAGCAGCCCATCTCCTGCTGCTGGCCGATGATCCGCTGCTGGTACTCCTCTTTCCAGCTCCAGATCCGGCGGACCAGGCCCTCGCGGCCGAGGTCGTGGCGGGTCTTGCCCTCGAGCTCGAACAGGCGCTTCTCGACGACGGCCTGGGTGGCGATGCCGGCGTGGTCGGTGCCGGGCATCCAGAGCGAGTTGTCCTGCATCATGCGGTGCCAGCGGACGAGGAGGTCCTGCATGACGTTGTCCATGGCGTGGCCCATGTGCAGGGCCCCCGTGACGTTCGGCAGGGGCATCATGATGACGTAGCGGCGGTCCTCTCCCCGGCCGTCGGGGAAGGCGGCGAAGGCCCCGGCCTCGAGCCAGCGGCGGTAGACGGCCCGCTCCGTGGCGGCCGGGTCGTAGTGCTTGGCGATCTCTTTTGTCATG
>JAWOHF010000306.1:0-5984 GCA_046496285.1 Candidatus Aminicenantota bacterium | reverse complement strand
TCCATCTCCGTCTCTATGGCTTTCGCCTCCTCGTCGAGCTCCCTTTTCTTCCGCCAGCGTTCGGCATACGCGTCCACAATGACCACTCCCGGCTCGTCCTTCCACTCGTCCTTGGGCAGGGCCTCGACCTTGACCAGGTGTTTCTTGATCGGGCAGAGGTCCCAGTAGGCGCACCAATCGCAGAGGGCGCTCTCGCGCGGGGCGTACTCGCGCTCGGCTTCGACGCGGTCGATGAGAGCGGCCACTTCGTTTTTCAGCTTTTCGAGGGCCTCCGGGGTCCGGGTCGAACGCATCTCGACGTCGAAGGCGACCTCGTGCCAGACGAGCCGGACCTCCTTGGCTTCGGGCCAAAGCTTCTGGACGCCGATCTGATAGAGCGCGAGCTGGCGGTCCTCGTCGAGCTCCCGCTGCTCGGGCAGGTTCGAGCCCGTCTTGTAGTCGTGGACCTCGAAGGCTCCGTCGGGCGCCAGCATCAGCCGGTCGATGATGCCTTTGCACCGGTACCGGCCCCGGTCGTCGAGCGGGAACCGGATGTAGCGCTCGAGCCCGAGCACCCGGCCCTCGTTGAACGGATGGTGGCGTCTGTAGTAATTCTCGATGAAGCGCCGGCCCATCAGCCTGTAGTCGTCGGGAGTGCGGCCTTCCTTGCGGATCTTGACCTCGGCGTGCCAGCGGGCGGCCCAGTCCTTCTCGTAATAGTCCAGGAGCTCCTCGAGGGGCACGACCCGGAAGGCCTGCTCCTTGTAGAGCCACTCCATGGCGTCGTGGAAGCGTTGGCCCAGGAAGGCCTCGACCCCCTCCTCATAGCGCTTGATGCCGTCCACGTAGATGAACTTGTACTGCAGCGGGCACTGCTCGAACTTGCCGAGCTGCGAGATTGAATATTCGGCCATCTCTTTCACTCCTCTCAATAGCCCCATTTTGCCACATTTCGACTTTACGGGGCCACCCTGTTCTTGCTCTTCGTCTTCGCGGCCTGACGGAAATAGGGAAATAGATATCATGTCCCCCATTTAGATCCGGAAGCCGCGGCGGGAGCTCATCCGGGCGATGTTGCCGGCCTGCTCGCCCTCGTCGACGCCGAAGAAGGCCATATGGACGACGGCCTGGTCGACGGCCAGGGCCGACCCGACCATCCCCGGGCCCGCGTAGCGGTAGTACGAGCCCAGGCCCACCGATTCGTTCTTCTGCTCGTCGCAGGCGGCGGCTGCCGCGAGGAACGAACGGGCCTCGTCGGCCGACGGGGTTTTGGCGTCTTGGCCGGCGATCCTGGCCTTTTTGCCGCGCTCCCGGCGCTTGCGGCGCTCGGCGGCCAGCATGGCCTCCATGGCGTAGCTCTTGGCGAGCTTGGAGAAGAGCTGCCCGAAGGCGCCCGGCCTGGAGACGAAGTCGAAGCCGACGGGCCGGCCGTCGAGGAAGACGAGCATGCCCTTCTGGCCGTCGACGACCCGGAACGACTTCAGGTAGTCGTCGAGGTCGGTCCCCTTGGCGTCGTAGACGTCCTTCATGGCCCCGGTCACGGAGGGGACGGCGGCTTCCTGGGAAAGCTTTTCGACCTCGTTCCACACCATGCCCTGGTCGGACCGGAATTCATTCGAGACCACGAGGGACGCGTGCACGGCCCTCATGTTGACGCTCCGCAGCTTGCGGTCCATCTGGTGGCCCGACTCGGCGAATTCCCTCGAGACATAGCTCCAGCGGCCCTGCTCGGTGCAGCTGACCGGGATCTTGATGCCGGACTTCGGGCCGACCAGGATGGTCGTGTTGATGATCCGGTTCTGCTTGGCGCCGGCCAGCTCCTCGCCGTCGAGGAGAAGCACGGCGACATCGCCGCGGTTGTCGACCTTGAGGTCGGGCACGGACCCGCCTTCGCTCGTCTCGGTGACCGAGAAAACGCCCTTCTCGAGCGCCTCGCGGAGCGTGATGTACTCGGGCCCTCCGTTATGCGGCCAGGTCAGCGGAAAGACGGCCATGTTCTCGAAGCCCTGGGCCTCGCCGAGCCCCATTTCCTTGAGATAATTTTCGATAGTTCTCCCCATTTGATTTTCCTCTCTTTCTCCGATTTTGTTGAGTTGGTTTTCAGCCCCGTGCGCGACCGCCCTCAGGCGGCCGCCGGGCTAAGGCGGGTTGTTCTTCGAGGTTCCCGGCATTGACCTTCCTCCTTAGCTATTAAAAAATGTCTCCCATTTCGTCTGTGAGCTCGGCGGCCGGAACACCGGCCAGTTCCGCGGCCCGCTGCAGGTCCAGGATGTCGGCGGCGACGGCATTGTGGACGAGGCGCCTGAAGCGTGTGGCCCGCTCCACCCCCGCGTACTCCACGGGCTCGGTCACCGTCCAGCCCCGGGCGTTGACCGTCTCGCGGAAGGCCCGGAATTGCCTGTCGCTGACCAGGCCCAGGGACTTGGCCCGGTACATGACGGCCTGAAGCGATATGCCGAAGGTCGTCTTGATCTCGGCCAGCTCGGCGAGGGTGACCTTGCGCCGCGGCCCGTCGCCGAAGACCCTCTCGAGCGCTCCTCTCGGCAGCAGGAAGGACCCCGCGAACCGGTGGCACAGGCCCTCCATGCCCTCCTTCTCCGGGAAGCCGCAGAGGACGTGGGCCAGCTCGTGGGCGGCCGTGAACCGGACCCGGTCGGCGGGGAAGTCCCGGCTGACGGCCACGAAGGGCACGACCGGCTCGGCCCCAAAGGCGCCCGACAGCCCCTCGAAACCCTCGATGCCGGTCGTCTCGTAGACGCGGACGCCGCGGTCCTCGAGGACGCCGAGAAGGTTGACGACCGGGCCCGAGCCGAGATCCCAACGGCGCCGGACTTCGCCGGCGGCGGATTCAACCTCCTCGTCGGTCGCGACCGGCAGTGTGTCGATCGGGTTGACAAAGACGGCCGTCATCCCCATGAGGGCCTCGAGCCCGAGGTATTTCTGGAGGTGGTCGGCGACCCGGTACTTGAGCATGGACGCCGACTTGGCCGGGAGCTTCTCGCCCTCGCGGAAACAGATGCGCTCCGGCCCGGCGCCGGTCTCCCAGGCCCGGACGTAGTGGGCGCGGCGTTCGGCGAGGGAGGGGAAGTCGGTCTGGACCAGGAAATGCATGGCCGGGTGGAGCTCCACGGAGGCCCCTTTGAGCCTGCGCGCGGCCGCGGGCTCCGTCTTCACCTGTTCGCCCGCATTGGCATCCGCGTCCTTGATCGCTCGAGCGGCCTCGTTCGTGTCCGGTTTCGCGTTCGACCGGCTCAGCAATTTGCCGATGAGCCGTTGCCGGCGGAAACGGGGGCGCTCCATGAAAGCCATGGGAGCCAGCCCCGACTCTTCCCGCAATAAGGCGGGCTGGGCAAGCTCGACGTCGGCCGACTTGAGGGGCGAGGCCCCCCAGGTCGCTTTCCCCAGGACCTCGACCAGCCGCTCCATCACCTCGGGCGAGGGCATCATCCGGCCCTGCTCGTACTTGCTGATGGCTTGCTTGGTGACCCGCCCGCCCAGCTTCGCGGCCAGACCCTCCATGCTCAGCCCGGCCATCTTCCGGGCCGCCCGCAGGCGCACCCCGAACGGCGTCTCGAAGGGCTTGCTCCCGGGTGTGTCGGTCATTTCTTCCCCGTAGGTAGACAATGTAACGCTTTCTATGCCGTTTGTCAACCCCTAATTTGGGGACACAATACTCATTCACTTTTTTCGAGAGAACAAAGCCTAGGTCCGGGCAAAAAGCCCCTTCGGGCGGGAGGTGCTAGCGCAAGGATGCGGTCACGAACCGCTTCCCCTCCCTCTTGCAGAGCGCCCGTACGGCCCGTTTCCCCGACAGCGCGTTGCCGAACAGCGAACCGGCCATGCTGGCCCACACGCCGGCGAAATAGAACCCGTCGAGCCCCGGCAGGGTCATGTCGCCCCCGGAGCCCTTCACCCCCGACCAGACCGTGGCCTTCTTCCGGGGCATGTTGGCGAAACCGTGAGTGCCGCCCATATAGCGTTCCCACGTCAGCTGGGTCGGCACGTCGATCTCCTCGACCTGGCCGCGGACCCCCGGGTACCGCCTATCGAGGAGCCCGATGACCTGCTCCGCGACCCGCTGTTTCTCCTCCTCGTATCTGGTCCGGTCGGCGGCCAGCGCTTTCCAGTAGGAGTATTTCGAAACGAGCTCGACCTTGATAACCCCCTTGCCCTCGGGAGCCATGGTCCGGTCGAAGCCGTAGAGCTGCATCTCGAGGCTGTGGCATTCGTGCCCGGCGATCTCGACAGGTTCGTCGAGCAGCATGATCATGGACGACGGCTCCTGCGAGAGGTCCCGCCGGACGCCCAGGAAGACGTGGGCCGACCAGTTGGTCTCGTCGGCCGGCTCCCGGCACGCCGCGCGGACCTTGTCGTCGACGAACTTTCCGCCGAGCATGCCCATGATCGTCTTGCGGCCGTCGGCGTTGGAAATGACGACGTCGGCCCGGTGCTCGGTGCCGTCGGCCAGCCGGACCCCGGCCGCGCGCCCGTTCTCGACCAGGATGCGTTCGACCCGCGCGTTGTAGACGACGTCGCCGCCCAGGCTCTTGTAACGCTTCTCGATCGACAGAGCGAACCGCAGGGCCCCGCCGACCGGCCATTGGAGGGCCCCGTTCAGTCCGTAGGCGTGCCGCACGAGTTGGATGAGAAGAGGGATCTCGGGCGCCGAGTAGATGAGGAGCGGGAAAGCCCGCCGCAGGAAGGGATCCGAGAACCGACGGCCGAACGCGGCCATGGTCGGCCGGAACCAGCGCGCCCGTTTGACGACCGACGGCAGGATCTTGAGCATGTCGGCCATCGAGCCGAGCATCAGCTCGCCCAGGACGTCGGCGCCGCCGAAGGCCTTGATACCCCGGATGTAATCCCGGACGGCCCGCGCGTCGCCGGGGGCCAGTTCGAGCAGGTGGTGTTCGAGCCGTTCGAGGTCGTAATAGTCGCGGAAGAGCCGGCCGTCCGGCGAGAGGACGCTCACGCATTCGGCCGGCATGACCATGTCACGCGGCATGGCCCCGAGCTCGCGCCAGAGCTCGTGGATCCTCGACGCCGGCGAGCACCCGAAGAGATGGTGGATGCAGACGTCGAAAGTGTAGCCGCCCCGCTTCCAAGCCGTGCACTGGCCGCCGGGAAGGCTGTGCATCTCGAAGATGCGCGTCTCGAAGCCGTTGGCCTGGCCGTAGATGCCCGCGGACAGCCCACCCATCCCCGCGCCGATGATGATGACCGATTTCGTCATGCGGGCCTCCCTTCGTTTTCAGTATATCAAATGACGGGAGCGGGGGGACAGAAATTTGGGGACACAATACTCATTCACTTTTTTCGCAGTACGCAAGGGGAGAGCGGTCGAAATTGGGGAATGAGTATTGTGTCCCCAATTTAGAACGCCCGGCCGCTGGATCTCGTAGTATAGTAGTGAACATGATCGATCCGGCGTCCTGCCTGTCCGCGGAGCTCGGCCCGATGGGGCCGCGTGTCGAGGAATTGGTCCGCGAATGCCGCGGGATCTGGGAGGCGGCGCCGGCCGATCGCCCGCCTCTGGGTAAGCGTTACGCCGGCCGCGAGAAAAGGGCCGTCGAGCGCGAGCTTTCGACGTTCGCCGAGCGCGTAACGGAGCGCGGGAACGGGAAACAAGGCCAGGTTTCGCCCAACGATCCCGACAAGCTCGAGGAGACGATCGCCGCCCTCCGACCGTCAGGCCAACGCCTCCTCGACCTGATGGAGCTGCCCCTGGGATCGATCTACGACGAGCGGTTCGTCGATTCGACGCGGCGCTTTCTCGCCGCCGCCCGCGAGTTCGACCCCGGCCTCGGGCTCGAGAGCGTCTATCAGGCCCTGCGCAACGTGTGGATCATGAACACGCTGCAGCTCGAGATGGGCCTCGAGGTCGAGCATACGGACGCCGTCTTCGGCTACAGCATGGTCTATCCGTATCTCGACAACCTGCTCGACGACAACGCGACGCCCGTTCGCGAGAAGCTGGCCACGCTGGCTAAGCTTCGGGCCTGGCT
>JAWOHF010000195.1:0-12932 GCA_046496285.1 Candidatus Aminicenantota bacterium | reverse complement strand
TCTCGACCGTGACCATGGGCTCCCGGTTGCAGAGCCCGGCGCACCCGGAAGTGGTCACGATGACGTCCTGGACGGCCCGGCTCTCGATCTCCCGGAGGAGGGCGTCCATGATGCCCCGGGCCCCGGCGGCGATGCCGCAGGTCCCCATGTGGACGGTGACCTTGGCCCGCCCGGCGCCGTCCCGCAGGACGGTCATGGCCTTGGTCTTTTCGCGGATCCGGGCCAGCTCCTGGATGGTCAGCTTCTTGGTGCTCAATCTCCGTCTCCCGTCGCGTCGTTCACGTCGTCCCGATGCTTTCGAGTCCGGACCGGAGCGTCCGCCGGACCTCCCTGATCAGCTCCGGCCCGGCCGCGGACCCTTCGCACGATCGTGCGAAGAACGCATGGCTGGCGAACCTGAAGACCCGGCCGTCCCGCCGATGGCGGTAACGGAAATCGATCTCGGGATGGCCGAGGACCAACATTATCATCGTTTCGGCCATGCGCGTCAAGGGTTGTCGATCAATATGGCGAAGACGGAACCGGGCCGCGACGCGCGTGCCCCGTCCCGGCGCCGAACGGACGGTCACGTCGCCTCCGCTCTGGCGGGCCGCCTGGGCCAGGAGCGGCAGGCCCAGCCCGGTCCGCTTTTGGCCGGTCGTGAAGAATGGGTCGAGGGCCCGCCGGCGGACCTCCTCGGTCATCCCCCGCCCGTCGTCCGCGATCCGGATGGTCAGGAGGCCCCGGGACGCGTTCTCGTTGATGAGAAGGGTGATGCGCGTCGCTCCGGCGTTCACCGCGTTCTCGGCCAGATCGAGGACATGAAGGGACAGGTCTTCCATCATGGGGCGAGGATCCTCCGTCCCTCCCGGCCCTCCAGGGCCAGGCGGATCTCCGCGAGGGTGGGGGTGGCCAGCAGGAAGTCGGTCCGGGGGCGGCCGATGTCCTCGGGGCGGTGGGCGTCGGAAAAGCGGACCAGAGGGAAACCGGAGGGCGGGACCGACGTCAGGCCGGTCTCCGCCGCCCCGGCCGGCGAGAAGACCTCGAGGGCGTCAAAGGCCAGGTCCTTGGGGATGAACCCCAGTTGGGATATGACGCTGAAGGAGCCCCGGTCGTAGTGGGCGGCGACGGCCAGCCCCCCGTGGGCGTGGATGAGGCCGACGATCTCGTGGATCGTCAGCTGCGTGGCCCCCATGAGGAAAAAGGGGTGGAACCCGGTGACCTCGTCGGCTTCGTTGACCAGGACCTGGTCCTCGACGTAGGCCTTCTTCGGGCCGCCGTCGGGCAGGCTCCGATGAACGGCCTCGAGCACGGGCCGGACATCGTCCATGGCGTCGAAGAGGGCCAGGATGTGGACTTCCTCCGCCGAGACGATCTCCATCCCGGGCAGGACGGTGAGTCCTGTCCCGCCGGCCGCCCGCATGGCCGCTTCGGCGTTCTCCGCGGCGTTGTGGTCGCAGACGGCGATGATGTCGAGGCCGGCCTCCCGGGCCCGGCCGACGATGGCCCGGGGCGACATCGTCAGCTCGCCGCACGGCGAAAGGCAGGAGTGGATGTGGAGGTCGGCCCGGTAGCGCCCGAGGGTCATCACGCCCCGCGCAGGCCGAGCTCGTGAAGCCTTCCGCTCAGCTCGAAGGCCCCTAGGGAAGTCCCGAGCAGCGGCAGGTTTTGCTCCTCAGATTGACGGACGGTGTCTTCGGACGGCTCCCGGCCGTTGGCGATGATGACGCCGGCCAGGTCCTTGAGGACGGCCACGGCGACGACGTTGGGATGGATCTGGATGGTGATCCACAGGTCGTCCTTGCGGCCGTGGGCCATGACGTCGCTCATCAGGTCCCCGATGTAGGCCCCCGCGACCGGGCGGTCGAGGCCGCCTCGGCCGGCGTGGACCCTGAGCTCGAGTTGCCGGACGATGTCGGAAAGCGTCATCGGGCCTCCTTTCGGAAGATGGGGCAGTCGTCGAGATCGGCCAGGCCGCGGACGATGTCCTCGGCCAGGGTCAGGCAATCGGGGGCGCCGCAGGCCCCGCAGTCCTTGCCGGGCAGAAGCCGCAGGAGCTCGTCCCGGCGGGTGGCCTTCCGGATGGCCTCGCCGGGATCGGGGTCGAGCAGCGGCACTTCGGCCGGCTTGACGGGGTGCTGGAACGAGAGGAAGTTCTCGCGGACGAAGGGGCCGAAGTCGGCCCGCTCGACACCCAACTTCTCGCTGGCCTGGGAGACCAGCCGGAGAATGCGGCTCTTGGCGACGAAGCGGTTCTCGACGGCCAGCGGGCCGCCGACGCAGCCGTCCGGGCAGACCATGCACTCCAGGTAGTCCACGTCCTTGAGCTGGCCGCCCTCGACCTGGTCCAGGACCCGGATGGTGTCCCGTACGCCCGACACGGCGATCGTCCGGTGCTTCTTGAGGCCGCGCGTCTCCCCCCCGGACAGGGACCAGCCGAGCCCCAGGCCGCTGAAGACGTTGCCCGGGAACAGGTGGCGCATGATCGTGCTCTCGTCGATCTTCTTCAGGGCCTGGAGGAGCCGCGGGTAGATATCGCGGATGGAGATGGCCCCGTCCAGGTAGGACTTGGCCATGGTCGCCGGCCTATTGATGGAGACGATCTTGGCCGGGCAGGGGGTGATGTGGATGATGCCGATCCTCTCGGGCGCGAGCTTCAGGACGCCGGGCAGGGTGGCCCGCAGGATCTTGGCGGCGATCTCTCGGGGCGGTTCGATGGGAATGATGAGGTCGCAGAGGGAGGGATAACGCCGCTGGATGAGCCGGACGACGACCGGGCAGGTCGTCGAGATCAGCGGCCGGGGCTGGGGGTGGTTTGCCAGGTACTCCTCGACGGCCGAAGCGTAGAGCTCGCAGATCGAGCTGAGCTCGAAGACCTGATCGAACCCCTCGTGCCGCAGGGCGGACAGGACCTCGTTGGGTGTCGTATCGTGGCCGAACTGGCCGTAGAGCACGGTGGCCGGGATGGCGACCTTGTACTTGAAGGCCCGCAGGTCGGAAAAGGAGGTCGTTTGGGACTCGATGGCGTCGTTGGGGCAGAACCGGATGCACTCGCCGCAGTCGATGCACAGGTCCCCGAGGACCTGGGCCTTGTCGTCGCGGACGCGGATGGCCCGCGTCGGACAGGCCGTCAGGCAGTGAACGCAGCCCCGGCACTTCTCGAGGTTGACGCGGATAGGGTGGTCGGCGGGCCGGGTCACGCCGGCCTCCCGTTGCGGGAGAAGGTCATCTCCAGCCGCGTTCCTCGCCCCGGTTCGGAGGTGATTCGGAAAGAGTCGGCGTTCCTCTTGATGTTGGGCAGGCCCATCCCGGCCCCGAATCCCAGCTCGCGCATCTCCTTGGTCGCCGTCGAGTATCCTTCGGTCATAGCCAGTCCGAGGTCGGGAATGCCCGGTCCGCGGTCGTCGACGACGATCTCGACCTCGAGGGGCGTCACGGCGAGACGGACGGTCCCTTGGGAGGCGTACATGATGACGTTCATCTCGGCCTCGAAGGAGGCGATGGCCGCCCGGCGGATGACCTGGGCGTCGAGCCCCAGCTCCTTCAGCAGATTCTTGATGCGGCGCGAGACGTCACCGGCACGGGAGAACTCTCCGCCCTTGAGAGAGTACTCCTGACGGTAACACAGGTCCTCTTCCATGGCTCACGCGTCCGGCCGCAACGATCCTATCCGGGTACAGGCCTCGAACGTGGATAAGGGGGTCGAAATAAGCGGCAGGTCGTTCTCCCGGGCCTCGCCGACGACGGCGGCCGAGGGCCGCTTCCCTTGGACGAACACGACGGCCGCGACGTCGGCCACGGCGGCCGTGCTGACGACATGGCCGTTGACCAGGCCCGTGATCAGGAGCTCTCCCGGGCCCGTGAAGGCCAGGACGTCGCTCATGAGGTCGGAGGCGAAGACCCTCGTGAATTCGAGGTCCAGGTCGCTTCCCGGGGTCAGCAGCTCCCCGTCGAGGCGATCCAGGACGTTCCTCAGGTTCATCGGCCGGCCTCCGGGCCGTCCGCCGATGCCGGGGCCGGCTTGAGCGTCTCCAGCACGGCGTTGGCCTTGGTCTCGTTCATCTGGCCGTAGTAGCGGCCGTCGGCGACGACCAGCGGGGCCAGGGCGCAGGCGCCCAGGCAGTTGACCCGTTCCAGCGTGTATTCGCCGTCGGCCGAGGTCTGGCCGGCCGCGATCCCGAGCTTGCGCTCGAAGTGCTCCAGAACGGTCCCCCCTCCGCGGACGTGGCAGGCCGTTCCCATACAGACCGTGCAGATGTGGCGGCCGCGCGGCCGCAGGCTGAAGGACCTGTAGAACGTGGCGACGCTGTAGACGTGGGCCGGCGAGATGTCAAGCTCCCGGGCCACGTCGTCGAGCGTTTCTGAGGACAGCCAGCGGAACCGGTCCTGGATGTCCTGGAGGATGGGGATCAAGGCCCGCTTCTCGCCGTGATACCGGGCGACGACGTCCCGGACGACCGTGGGTTCCGAGCTCATCTTCGTCTCCTTCTCAGGGTCAGTCTTCGATTTTTCGCCGGGCGTGGATCGAAAGGGATCCGGCGGACACCATCCGAGGCCCCGGCGAACAGAGGGTCAGCGGCAGCGCTGCCAGTCCGATTCGCTGAACATCCGGTCCAGCTGCTTCCACAGCTGCTTGACGTCGCAGGTCATGACGATCAGGTCCTGGGACCCGCCCTTGATGTCCTTGACGAAATCGGGCATCAGCGAATCGTCCCGGAAGCCCAGCCGCCGGAAGATCTTCTGGGCCCCGACCTGCGGCCGCATCATCTTGGCGACGATCGTCTGGAGGTTGTTCTGGACGGCGATGAAATAGAGCTCGCGGATCATGATCGCCCCGAGCCCCCTCTGCTGGAAAGGCCGGGCCACGATCAGGCGGATCTCGCCCTGGTGCTTGCTCCAGGCCTCGCCCGACAGCTCCAGGACGCCGCTGGCGATGATCAGGCCGCCGTGGACGGCGACGACCCGGATGTCATCGCCGGACTCGACCCGCCGGAGCCGCCGTTGCACGGCCTTGCGGTCGGTGACGTCGAACTTGAGGTACTTGCGGTCCTCCATGGGAAGAGCCAGGAAGAACTCCATCAACAGGTCGAGGTCCTCCATCTTCAGCTTCCGGATGGTGACCTCCGTGCCGTCCTTCAGTTTTTCGATCTTGTCCATGCGCGCCGTGTCCCTCTCTCTTTTGGATTTCGGCTTGTTTTCCGGTATCACTCTATGACCTCGCCGGAAAATTGTCAAGACGGCGGTCTTGGTTCGTCAATGGCCCGGCCGGCCCGCGGAGATTGACAGGGCTTTGCCGGGAGTGATATCGTGAGCCGAAGAACGACGATGGCACTGCGGGAAATCGAACGACGCTTCCATGACCTCCCGCTGAGGCGCAAGCTCATACTCAGCTTCCTGGCCGTTATCGCCGTCGCGGGCTTGATCACCCTCTATGTCGGCACCCGGCTCCAGCATCGGACGATCATCTCCCTGGCCGAAGCCAAGGTCCGGCACGACCTGGCCTCCGCCTGGATGGTCTACAACGAAAGGCTGGCCGGGATCCGTGACACCATCCGGCTCAGCGCCGACCGGGATTTTCTTCGGGATGCTCTGTGGTCCGGCTTTCTCGGCGACATCGGGGCCCGGCTCGACCGCATCCGCCGGGAGCTCGGCCTTGACATCTTGACCCTGACCGACGGCCGGGGGCAGGTCGTCGTCCGCTCGCGCCGTCCCGAGATCTCCGGGGACGACCAGTCCGCCGACCCCTTTGTCATGCAGGCCCTCCGGGGAGGGTCCCCCGCGGGGACCCAGATCGTCCCCAGGGCGGAGCTCCTCAAGGAAGGACAGGACCTCGCCGATCGGGCCTACTTCGAGTTCGTGCCCACGGCCAAGGCGGCCGAGCGTGCGGGGACCTACGAGGAGAACGGCATGATGCTCAAGGCCTCGGCCCCTGTCGTAGGACGGGACGGGGAGGTCATCGGGGTCCTCTACGGCGGGCTGCTCTTCAACCGGGACTACGGGCTGGTCGACAAGGTCAAGGACATCGTCTTCAAAGGCGAGAAGTACAAGGGGCACGACATCGGCACCGTGACCTTGTTCCAGGACGACCTGCGCATCTCGACCAACGTCATGGACGACCGGGGGAACCGGGCCGTCGGCACCCGGGTCTCAGAAGAGGTCAACCAAGCGGTCCTGAAACAGGGGGCGTCCTATCTCGGACGGGCCTTCGTCGTGACGGCCTGGTACATCACGGCCTACGAGCCCATCCGCGACATCGACGGCCGCATCGTCGGCATCCTCTATGTGGGAATGCTGGAGCGGCCTTACATTGACCTCCGCAACCGGGTCATCGCCACCTTCATCGCCATCGCCGGCCTGGGCGTCATCCTTATCCTGGGCCTGCTGTCCATGATCGCCGGACGGATCACCCGGCCCCTCGGCATCATGGTCGAGGCCACGGACAGGATCGCCCGGGGAGATCTCGGCGGCCGCCTGGACATCGAAGGGCGCGACGAGATCGGCCAGCTGGCCCAGGCCTTCAACCGGATGACCGGGGACCTTCATGCCGCCCACAACGACCTGACGCAGTGGGGACGGACGCTGGAGCAGAGGGTCGAGGAAAGGACCCGGCAGCTCCGTGAAGCCCAGGATCAGCTCATCCAATCCGAGAAGCTGGCTTCCCTGGGGAAGATGGCCGCCGGCGTCGCCCACGAGATCAACAACCCCCTGACCTCCATTCTCATCAACACCCATCTCCTTCTCGAGCGATGCGAGGACCACGCCCAGGAGAGGGAACAGCTGACCATGATCGCCGACGAGACGACCCGGTGCGCCCAGATCGTCGGCGGCCTCCTGGATTTCGCCCGGCAGACCCCGGCCACAACGGTCCAGGCGGACATCGACGACATCGTCGAACGGACGGTCCAGATCCTGGAGATGCAGGCCTCGGTCCGCAACATCCGCATCGAGCGTCGTCTCCACCGCTCCTTGCCCCGCATCGCCATCGACAAGAACAAGATCCAACAGGTCTTTTCCAACCTGGTCATCAACGCCTGCGAGGCCATGCCCGAGGGAGGGGTCCTGACCGTCTCCAGCCGCCTGAGCCGCGACGGCACGCACATCGAGATCGTCTTTTCCGATACGGGGGTGGGCATTTCCCCCGCGAATATGCCGCGGCTTTTCGATCCGTTCTTCACGACCAAGAGAATGGGAACGGGTCTGGGCCTGGCCGTCAGCTACGGGATCGTCCGCCAGCGCGGGGGGACGATCGAGGTCCGCAGCGAGGTCGAGCGGGGGTCCGTGTTCACGGTCCGCATCCCCCTGGAGGAAAATGCGGAGGAAACGGGACGAGAGGAGATCTGATCATGACAGATATCGGCAAGAAGGCCATCCTGGTGGTCGACGACGAGATCACGGTCTGCAAGAGCATCCGGAGCGCGCTCGTCCAGGAGAACTACGACATCGATTTGGCCCTGAGCGGGGAGGAGGCCCTGCAGAAGGAGCAGGTCAAGAGTTACGACGTGATGATCGTCGACCTGATGATGCCCGGCATCAGCGGTCTCGACCTCCTCCGGTCGATCAAGACGACCAACCCTTCGGTCCAGGTCATCATGGTCACCGGTTATCCGACGATGAAGAACACCCTCCAGGCCATGCAGATCGGGGCCTTCGATTTTCTGCCGAAGCCCTTCCTGCCCGCCGACCTCCGCAACCTCGTCGCCAAGGCCCTGGCCGCGGGCGAGGGTCAGGGGAGAGCGTCAGGAGGCTCGTGACAGGGCGTCCCGCAACCGGTCCCCGATCTCGGCCGGGCTGACCGCGACGTAAGCCCCGGCGGCCCGCAGGGCGTCCATCTTCTCCTTGGCCGTCCCTTTGCCCCCGGCGATGATGGCCCCGGCGTGGCCCATCCGGCGGCCCGGAGGCGCGGTCTGGCCGGCGATGAAGCCGACGACCGGCTTGGGGAATTCCCCGGAAATGTAGGCGGCGGCTTCCTCCTCGGCCGTGCCGCCGATCTCGCCGATGAGGATGACGGCCTCGGTCTCGGGATCCTCCCGGAACAGCTTCAGCAGCTCGACGAACTTGTGCCCGACGATAGGGTCTCCGCCGATGCCCACGGCCGTCGACTGGCCGAGCCCCTGCTGGGTGACCTGCTGGACGGCCTCGTAGGTCAGGGTCCCGGACCGGGAGATGATGCCGACGCTCCCGCGCTTGTGGATGGGACCCGGCATGATGCCGATCTTGGCCTTTCCGGGCGAGATGAGCCCGGGCGTGTTCGGCCCGATGAGGACCGTCCCCCGTTCCTTGAGGAGGGCTTTGACCTTGATCATGTCAAAGGTCGGGATGCCCTCGGTGATGCAAACGACCAGGCGGACGCCCGCATCGGAAGCTTCCATGATGGCGTCCGCACCGGCGAAGGGCGGGACGAAGATGGCCGCCGCGTCCGCCCCCTCGGCCCGGACGGCCTCGGCCACCGTGTTGAAGACGGGCACCCCGATATGGGTCGTGCCGCCCTTGCCGGGCGTCGCCCCGGCCACGACCTTGGTCCCGTACTCGATCATCCGCTGGGCGTGGAAGGTGCCTTCGCCGCCCGTGATCCCCTGGACGACGACCCTGGTCTTTTCGTCGATGAGAATGCTCATGTCGGTCTCCTTGCTGGGCCCTTATTTCACCAGGGCCACGATCTTGGCCGCCGCTTCCTTCATGCTGTCGGCGGGCTGGAAGTCCAGCCCCGACTCCCGGAGGATGTCCTTGCCCCGGTCGACGTTGGTCCCCTCCAGCCGGATGACCACGGGGATCTTCGTGCCGAGCGCCTTGGCCGCCTTGACGACGCCGGCGGCGATGAGGTCGCAGCGGACGATGCCGCCGAAGATGTTGATGAGGGCCCCGCGGACGTCGGGGTCGGAGACCAGGATGCGGAAGGCGTTGGTCACGGCCTCTTCCGTGACCCCGCCGCCGACATCCAGGAAGTTGGCCGGGGTCCCGCCCTCGTACTTGATGATGTCCATGGTGGCCATGGCCAGGCCGGCGCCGTTGACCATGCAGCCGACATTGCCGTCGAGTTTGATGTAGTTGAGGTTGTACTTCGAGGCCTCGACTTCGAGGGGCGACTCCTCGGCCAGGTCCCGCAGGGCCTGGATGTCGGAGTGCCGGTAGAGGGCGTTGTCGTCGAAGTTCATCTTGGCGTCGAGGGCCAGGACGTCGCCCTGTTTCGTGACGAGCAAAGGGTTGATCTCGGCCAGCGAGGCGTCCGTCCCCTCGAAGGCCCTGTACAGGCAGGCGATGAACTTGACGGCTTGTTTATGGGTGTCCCCGGCCAGGCCGAGCCGGAAGGCCAGGGACCGGGCCTGGAAGGCCAGAAGGCCCGTAGCCGGATGGACGTACTCCTTGAAGATGGCCTCGGGCTTCTCGGCGGCGACCTTCTCGATCTCCATGCCGCCTTCGGTCGAGGCCATGAGGACCGGGGCCTCTCGGGCCCGGTCGATGACGATGCCGAGATAGAGCTCCCGATCGATGTCCAAGGCCTCTTCGACCAGCAGCCGCTGGACGACCCTTCCTTCCGGCCCCGTCTGAGGCGTGACCAGGGTCATGCCGATCATGTCCTTGGCCAGGCGCTCGGCCTCGTCCGGCGAGGCGGCCAGCTTGATGCCGCCGCCCTTGCCGCGGCCGCCGGCGTGGATCTGGGCCTTGAGGACGACCCGGGAAGCGAGCTTCTCGGCGGCGGCTCTGACCGCCGCGGGGGTCTCGGCCGTTTCGCCGCGGGGGATGCGCACGCCGTAGCGTGCCAGGATCTGCTTGGCCTGATACTCGTGGATTTTCATCTCTCCCTTCCTTTATATAGAGAATCTCTTCGATGAGGGGCGATCCCGGCGGTCGGGCGCTCTTTATAACAAAAGGCCCGCGCCGTTGTCAACCGCGCCCCGTGCCCCTCCGGGGCCGATTTTTTCCCGCTCTCGGCTTGACAGCCCGTGACGAAAAAGACTATAGTGATTCTTCATGTGTTGCCGTATACACGATCCACGGTCTGCGACAAACAAATCCCTCCGCACCCGACTTAACCGCGAAAGGATGACCCATGGCTAAGCCGAAATTCGCTATGTATTGGGCGGCCAGTTGCGGCGGCTGCGAGATCGCTTTCCTCGACATCCGGGAGAAGATCCTGGACTTCGACGCGGCGGCGGACCTCATCTTCTGCCCCTGCCTCATGGACACCAAATACAAGGACATCGAGGCCATGCCCGACGGCTCCATCGATGTGACCCTGTTCAACGGGGGCATCCGCAACGAGGAGAACCTGCACATCGCCAAGCTCCTCCGGCAGAAATCCAAGGTCCTGGTGGCCTTCGGCTCCTGCGCCACCGAGGGGTGCATCCCCGGGCTGGCCAATCTGACGACCAAGAGCGAGATCCTGGATTACGTCTACCGCCGGTCGCCGTCCGTTGTCGCCGGCAACCAGGTCCTGCCGCAGCTTTCGACCGAAACCCCGTCCGGGACCCTGACCCTGCCGGACATGTTCGAGACCCTGAGGACCCTGGACCAGGTCGTGGATGTCGACTACCGGATGCCCGGATGCCCGCCGGTGGCCGAACAGATCTGGGCCGTGGCCGAAGCGGCCCTGACCGGGAACCTGCCTCCGAAAGGCTCCCTGGTCGGGGTCAATCCCAAGACCGTCTGCGACGAGTGCAAGCGGACCAAGGAAGAGAAGAAGATCAAGGCCTTCCGCCGTCCCCATCTCGTCGACCCGCGGGACATCGACCCTGTCAAATGCCTGCTGGAGCAGGGCATCATCTGCAACGGCCCGGCCGTCCACGCCGGCTGCGGGGCCCTCTGCCCTCAGGTCAACCTGGGGTGCCGCGGCTGCTACGGGCCGGCTGACGGCATCCAGGACGTCGGGGCCAAGCTGGCCGGGGCCATCGCCTCGGTCATCGACAGCGACGACCCGGCCGAGATCGACAGGATCGTCGGAGAGATCCTCGACCCCGTCGGGACGTTCTACCGGTTCGGCCTGGCCGGTTCCATCGTCGGGAGGCGCATCATATGAAGACCATCACCATCGATCCCATCACCCGGCTCGAAGGCCACGGCAAGATCTCCATCTTTCTTGACGACGCCGGAAACGTCGCCGACGCCTACCTGCAAGTGCCGGAGCTGCGCGGCTTCGAGAAGTTCTGCGTCGGCCGTCCCGTCGAGGAAATGCCGCGCATCACGACCCGCATCTGCGGGGTCTGCCCCGAGGCCCACATGATGGCCGCGGCCAAGGCCTGCGACGCCGTCTATCACGTCGAGCTGCCGCGCACGGCCAAGATGCTTCGGGAGCTCCTCTACGTCATCTTCTACGTGACCGATCACGCCACTCACTTCTACGCCCTGGGCGGCCCCGACTTCGTCCTGGGGCCGGAAGCCCCGCCGGCCCAGCGCAACATCCTCGGCGTCGTCCACAAGGTCGGGGTCGAGATCGGCCGCAAGGTCATCGGCATGCGCGGCGCCTGCCACGAGCTCATCAAGATGATGGGCGGCAAAGCCGTCCACCCCATCGGCGCCCTTCCGGGCGGGATGAGCAAGGGCCTGAGCAAGGAGGAGCGGGACGAGGTCCTCAAGATCGGCAAAGAGGCCGTCGAGTTCGGCAAGTTCAGCATCGGCATCTTCAACCAGATCGTCCTGGGGAACAAGGAATACGTCGATCTCATCCTGAGCGACAGCTTCACCCACCGGACCTACAACATGGGGCTGGTCGACGAAAAGAACCGGGTCAACTTCTACGACGGCCGGGTCCGGGTGACCGGGCCGGACGGGGCCGAGCTGGCCAAGTTCGCGGCGGCCGACTACCTCGAACACATCGTCGAGCACGTCGAGCCCTGGTCCTACCTCAAGTTCCCCTTCCTGCGCAAGGTCGGCTGGAAGGGCCTGGTCGACGGGCCCGAGAGCGGGATCTACAAAGCGACCCCCCTTTCCCGGCTCAACGTCTCGGAGGGCATGGCGACACCTCTGGCCGACGAAGAGCACGACCGGCTGTACAAGACCCTGGGCGGGAAACCCGTCCATCAGACCCTGGCCACGCACTGGGCCCGGCTCGTCGAGCTGCTCTATGCCGCCGAGCGTTGGGTCGAGCTGGCCTCCGACCCCGAGATCACCGGCCCCGACTACCGGGTCGTCCCCGACCGGACCCCCGACGAGGGCATGGGCGTCGTCGAAGCCCCCCGGGGCACGCTCTTCCATCATTACAAGACCGACAAGAACGGCATCCTCCAGGAGGCCAACCTGATCGTCGGCACGACCAACAACAACGCGGCCATCAACCTGTCGGTCAAGAAGGCCGCCATGGGCTTCATCAAGAACGGCGAGGTCCGCGAGGGGCTGCTGAACATCGTCGAGATGGCCTTCCGGGCCTACGATCCCTGCTTCGGGTGCGCGACCCATGCTTGGCCCGGCCAGGCTGCGCTCCACGTCCGCATCTTCGGTCCGGCCGGCGATCTCGTCCACGATCTCAGGAGATGACCACGGCCATGAAAGTCCTCGTGCTCAACAGCGGCAGCTCGTCGGTCAAGTTCCAGTTCATCCGCATGGACGACGAAGGCCTCCTGGCCAAAGGCATCGTCGAGAAGATCGGCTCGAGCGACGCCATCGTCACCTACCAGCCGGCCGAGAAGAACAGGATCCGCGAGATCCGGGAGGTCCTCAACCACGGCGTGGCCATCGAGATCGTCCTGGCCCTCCTGCTTCACCCCCAGCACGGCGTCATCCGGGACAAGGGCGAGATCGACGGCATCGGCCACCGCGTCGTCCACGGCGGCGAGGACTTCGCCGATTCCGTGCTGATCACCGACAAGGTCAAGGCGACCATCCGCAAGTGCATCCAGTTCGCGCCCCTGCACAATCCCCACAACCTCAAGGGCATCGATGCCTGCGAGATGCTCCTGCCGGGGGCCCCGCAGGTCGCGGTCTTCGACACGGCCTTCCATCAGACCATCCCTCCGCGGGCC
>JAWOHF010000338.1:0-9816 GCA_046496285.1 Candidatus Aminicenantota bacterium | reverse complement strand
CCGGAGCACGGGCCTGCTCGAGGACGTCGTCCGGCGGCTGAGGGCGCGAGGCGGGGAGATCGTCAACGCGGACACGGTCATCGTGGCCGAGGAGCCCAAGATGGCCCCCCACGTCGCGGCCATGAAGGGCGTCCTCTGCCCCGTGCTCGGGCTGGCCGAGACCGGTCTCGGCATCAAGGCCAAGACCGCCGGGGGCCTCGGGGCGGTCGGCGAAGGCCGGGCCAGCGCCTGCTGGGCCGTGGTCCTTGTCCGGATCTAGCCGCCGCTCCCCTCTCTGGCTAGGTCACCGCGCGGACGGAGACGACCGCTGAAGCTAGGGCCGCAGGGGTGTCCTCGACGGGAGCATAAAGCGGTGATTTAGCGGGCATCGGGACGGATACGCGGCCCATTCCCACCGGATCCGGACCGGGCACGCGTGAAGAATCACCGCGCGGACGGAGAGGATACCCCGAGGCCCCTCCGCTATGAGCGGTTGACTTGAGGGCGGTTTCCGCATAATCTCCGAATGATACGTTCCCGAGGAGGACTCATGAACAAGCGCACGCTGAGAATAGGATGCCTGGCCTTGGCCGCCGCCGTCGTCATCCTCGCGGCCACGGCCCAAGAGCCCAAGCCTTCCAAGATGTACACGGTCGGCGGCGTCCGGCACGGCGCAAGCTTCTTCCCCCCGGTCGATTACCCGTTCACCAAGCCCTTGAAAGCGGGCCAGATGGACTTCGCCCACTACCACACCTATGACGAGGTCACGGCCTTTCTCCAGAAATGGGCCGCGGAGCACCCCGACATCGTGGAGCTCTATTCGGCGGGCCGGAGCTTCGAGGGCCGGGAGATCTGGCAGATGACCATCACCAATAAGGCCACAGGCAAACACACCGACAAGCCGGCCATGTTCATCGAGGGCAACCGGCACTCGGGCGAGGTCACGGCCGCCGAGGCCGCTCTCTGGTTCGCCTGGCACATCCTCACGAACTACGGAAAGGACGCCGAGATCACCCGGCTCGTCGACACGAAAGCCCTCTACGTGCGGGTCAAGAACAACCCCGACGGCTCGGAGCTCTATCTGAACACGGCCCAGTCGAACCGCAGCACGGTCAGGCCCTATGATGACGACCGCGACGGCCTGCTCGACGAGGACCCTCCCGACGACCTCGACGGCGACGGCTTCATCCTTCAAATGCGGAAGAAGGTCGAGCCCGGCAAGGGGACGATGATCATCGACCCGGACGACCCGTCGGGCCGGCTCATGCGGCGGGCCCCGGCCGGCCAAGGCGATTATATCGTTATGGCCGAAGGCCTCGACAACGACGGCGACGGACGCGTCAACGAGGACGGCATCGGCGGCCTCGACCTGCACCGCAACTACCCCGAGAACTGGAGGCCCATGCCCGGCCTGGACATGACCGGCCGCGGCTGGACCCAGGGCGGCGCGGGCGAGTATCCGCTGTCCGAGATCGAGACCAGGACAGTCGTCCTGTTCCTCCTCCAGCACCCCAACGTCAGCATCGTCCAGACCATGGACACGACCGTCCCCATGCTGCTCCACGGCCCGTCGACCAGCCGGATGAGCGAATCCATGTTCCCCGAAGACATGAAGATCTATCAATATTTCGACGAGGAGGGCAAGAAGATCACGGGATACCCCCATGCCGGGGACACCTACTGGGATTACGCCAACATCGGCCGGGGCGACCGCGACATGAGGGCCAGGGCCGCGGAGATGGGCTTCGAGATGCCTGTCGAGCCCCAGGGCCGGCCTCTCTTCGGCCACTCCCCCGATTTCGGCTATCTCTACTACGGGGCCGTCTGGTACGGCAACGAGCTGTGGAACGGCGGCCGGGTCAAGGACTACGACGGCGACGGCCGGGTCGCCGACCTGGAGAGCCTGCGCTATATCGACGAGGAGCTGGGGGGCCGCTACTTCAAGCCCTGGACCAAATTCAACCATCCGACATTGGGCGAGGTCGAGATCGGAGGCTTCAATCCCAAGTTCTGGCGTCAGAACCCC
The DNA here is from genome assembly GCA_046496285.1 of Candidatus Aminicenantota bacterium. Taxonomy (GTDB): domain Bacteria; phylum Acidobacteriota; class Aminicenantia; order Aminicenantales; family Saccharicenantaceae; genus RBG-16-66-30. The sequence goes on along the minus strand of JAWOHF010000338.1, from coordinate 7,811 downwards.
CCGGTCGAGATCCTCGAGGAGTGGGTCGTCAAGGAGGCCAAGTTCAACCTCTTCCTGGCCAAGTCCCTGCCCCAGGTCAAGATCCTGTCCGCGGCCGCGAGGCCGGTCAAGAAGGAAGCCGACGCGATCGAGGTCGTGGCGGTGGTCACCAACGAAGGGTTCCTGCCCACGGCCTTGAAGATGGCCGAGCGGGTCAAGATCGTCCGGCCCGACGCGGTCGAGATCCGGCTCCCGGCCGGGGCCGAGCTCGCGGGGGGCCGCCCGCGGCAGGAGATCGGCCACCTGAAGCAGGGCGAAAAGAAAGAGGTCCGCTGGAAGGTCAAGGTCAAGCCGGGCGCCGAAGGACAGGCCGAGGTGTCCATCCTCTCGACGCGCGGCGGCGTCGCCCGGGCCAACGTCAAGATCGGCTAGGCTTGGCCGGGCTTTTCCGGGCCTTTCGGCCCCGGCGTGAGGCCGTATGTTCTCAGTTTGTAGCTGAGCATCCGCTCGGTGATCCCCAGGGCCCGGGCGGCCTTGCTTTTGACCCCGCCGCTCTCGCGCAGGGCCCGCCGGATCTCCCTCGTCTCTAGCCCGCGGACCTTGTCGACCAGGGAATCCGCGGCCGGCAGGAGGTCCTCCTCCGTTCTCTCCCGGAGGAAGACGGGCAGGTCGGACGCCCCGAGGATATCGCCGTCGGCGAAGACGACGGCCCGTTCGATGGCGTTCTCGAGCTCCCGGACGTTCCCCGGGAAAGGGTAGCTCATGAGGACGCTCAGGGCCTCGCGCGTCAGCCCCTGGATCTTCTTGCTTTCGCGCTGCCCGTATTTCCTCAGGAAATGGTCGGCCAGGGGAGGGATGTCCTCCTTCCTCTGCCGCAGCGGCGGGACCTGGATGCGGATGACGTTCAACCGGTAGAAGAGGTCGGTCCGGAACTTCCCTTCCTTCATCAGGGTCTCGAGATCCCGGTTGGTCGCGGCGATGACCCGGACATCGGCCCTGAGGGGCTGGCTAGAGCCCAGGCGGAAGAACTCCCGGTCCTGGAGAAAGCGCAGGAGCTTGACCTGGGTCTGGGGCGGCAGGTCGCCGATCTCGTCGAGCAGGAGCGTGCCTCCAGCGGCCGACTCGAACTTCCCGATCTTCCTCTCGTGGGCCCCGGTGAAAGCGCCCTTTTCGGAGCCGAAAAGCTCCCCTTCGATCAGGGATTCCGGCAGGGACGGGATGTTGAGGGCGACATAGGGCCCCTTTTTTCTTTTAGAGGAATAGTGGATGGCCCGGGCCACGAGATCTTTCCCCGTCCCGGTCTCCCCGGACACGATCACGGTGGCGTCGCTCCGCGCGGCTTTCATGATCAGCCCGGCCACATCCTCCATGGAGGAGGATACGAAGACGAAGTTCTTGGCGCTGAACTTGTCCTCCAGTCGGTCCTGGAGGACCGATATCTCCTTTTTGAGCGTCTGGCGTTCCAGGGCGCGTTCGAGGACGAGCCGGAATTTCTCGAAGTCGACGGGCTTGACGATGTAGTCGTAGGCCCCGCTCCGGATGGCCTCCACGGCCCGCTCGATGTTCCCGTAGGCCGTGACCATGATGGGCGTCACCAGGGGACTCTCGGCCAGGATGTCCCTGATGACCTCGACACCCGTTTCCGCGCCCAGCTTGTAATCCACGACAGCCACGTCGACGGGCCGGGCGAGAACGGCGTCCCGGGCCTCCTTTCCGGAGGCGGCTTCGACGACCTGGAAGCCTCCCGCCTCGAGGTTGCTTCGGAAGAGCTTGCGTTGGAGAGGGTCGTCTTCGATGATCAGGATGACCGGCTGGCTCATGTCAACCCCCAGGGAAGAGGATATGGAAATCGGTCCCGCGGCCCTCTCGATTGCGGGCCTCTATCCTTCCGCCGTGGGCCTCGATGATCTTGCGGGACAGATAGAGCCCGATCCCGAGGCCCCTTTCCTTCGTCGAATAGAAGGGCTCGAAGACGCGGCCGAGATCGGCCGCCGGAATGCCCGGGCCGTCGTCGCGGACCAGGATTTCGACGCCCTTGCGCAGGCTCCGGCCCTCGACCCTGATCGAGGAGGCGTCGGACGCTTCCAGGGCGTTCTTCAACAGGTTGAGGAGGGCCTGGGCCAGGAGGCCGCCGTCCCCTCTCATCCGGACCCCGGACCCGACGACGATCTCGACCCGGGGGGCGGCGGCGGGGAACTCACGCAGGAGGCTCTCGCGCGCCTGCCCGACGACCTCCTCCAGAAGCAGGAGCTCGGGGACGGGCCGGATCGGTTTCACGGCGCTCGAGAACCGGTCGACGATGCCGGCGATCGTCCGGACCTGATCCTTGCCGGCGCCGACATCGGGTTTCATCGCGGAAGGGACGCTGTTCATCAGCAGGTCGAACAGGAGCGAAAGGCTGTTGAGCGGGTTCTTGATCTCGTGGGCCACGCCGGAAGTGAAGGCCGATATCTCCCGGAACCTCTCCTTTTCCAGCCGCTCGGCCTCGGCCTCGCGGGCCTTGGCCATGTAGCGCGCCTGGAGAAGGGAGATCTCATGGAAGAACAGGGCCCCGACGAGGACCAGAAGGGCGAAAAAGAAAAGGGCGTTCCGCCCGGTCCGGGCCAGCATATCCTCCATGGCCGAGAGGGAGTACCCGAGATAGAGAAGGTAATCGCGGTCCTGTCCGGCCGGGACCGCCGCATAGGTGTTGAATATCTTGCCCGCGGGAGAGTCGATGATCCCCGACGCTCCCGCCTCCGCGCTGGACAGGGACAGAGGGAGGTAGCCCTCGAAACGGGAGTTCCAGGCCAGGACGTCCTTCTTCTCGTCGAGAAGGGCCATGAAGTAGATGTCGTCCTCGGGGGCGAACAGCTCGAGGGTCTCGTCCGGGGCCCGTCCCTCCGTCAGCATGTGGGAGATGTTGACGGCCATGATGTGGGCCGTGGCCTCGACCTGGCCGCGGACCAGATCCTCGGCCCGCCGCCTGAAGTCGGCCCGGTTGAGGGCTGAGACGAAAGCGAAGATGAGCAGGACGCCCGCGAAGGGCAGGGCGAAGAAGACGAGCAATCTTCGGCGCTTCAAAAGCTCCCGATCCTCCGTTTCCCCCTCGGGCGGGCCGCCCCGCCGCTCCACGACGGGAAGCCTTTCTTGTCGCGGACGATGACGGTCTGACCGCGGAACCTCAGTTGCCGGGCGATGAGCGCCCTTTCCCCGGCCAGGGAGCCGACGACGCTCAAGCGCTCGCCCTGATGGAGGTCCTGGCCGAAGAACCAGGAGGGGCCGACTTCAACGAAGTACGTCTCTTCGGACCCCGCTTTTTGGAGGACGATAACGAGGAAGGAAGCCCGGTCCTTGTAACGGGGCTCGAAACGGATCTCCCGGACCGTGCCCTCGATCCGGGCCTCCTTGTCCACGTTATAGAAATGGCCGGCGGCTTGGCCGGGGCTTTCCTGCCCAACCAGGGCGGCGGCCGCCGCCCAGCCGCAGAGAATGAGCGCGAGCGTTCTTCTCATGTTCTCACTCCTTCCGGCCGAACGGCAGGGTCCATTCGATGCCCGCCAGCAGATAAGGGCTCGACCATGTGAACAGAGGGTCGTTCGACCTGTTGTCAGACCGGGAGTAGGCGATGAACACCGTGAGCTTCGGGAAGATCTTTTCCAGCCTGGCCTCGAACGAACGGCGGGTGTCCTCCCTGGGGGCGCCGGTGGGCTCCCCTTCCGCCGTCATGACCTCGATGCCGGGGAAGCCCCTGTCCGTATAAGTATACGCGGCCTTGACCTCGATGTCCCACGGCAGAAGGACCGTCAAGAGGGCCGTGGCCGTCCAGCCGTTCCAGGAGAATTCGTCGGAGCTGGGATTGGAGACGAGATAGAATTCTTCGATGGAGGCGAAAGGGTTCGTCCCTGACAGGGTCCATTGGCGCGATCCGGAGACGCTGAGCCCGACGCGGCTGCCCAGCCCCTGGGCGGCCAGCAGGGCCAGGGAGGCGCTCTGGAGGCCGGAGCCCCCGCCGGAAGGGTCGTAGACCGGAACGAAGCCGTGGCCGCCCCGATAGACGCCCCCCACCCCGCCCCCCATGACCGGGGTCGTCTCCGGAAGCGTGTTCGAGAACGGGTGGAGGAAATACTTGTATTTCCAGACGGCCTCGGTCTTGAGGGTCGTCAGACTGGGGAAGAACTTGTCCAGAGACAGGGACAGGCTCTGGCTGAGATGATCGAACAGGGCGTAGCGGAACGAGGCATAGGCGCTGCGCGACTGGACCTTGAGGATGGAGCTCGGGGCCAGATAGGTCTTGAACGCGCCGACGAGATCGAACGAAAGGGAATTGAACGGGCTCCACTCGGAGCGGAAAAAGCCGCCGGATCCGCCGGCCGCGAAATAAAAGGCGCTTTTCGTACCCGAGGGCTTGAGGTAATCGAGCCCGAGGTTGATCGTCCCGAAGCTCAGGCCCGGGTTCTCGCGGAACAGGACGTAGCGGAGATCGGACAGGAACGCGAGCCCCTCCGAATCGTTGTCCAGGAAGAGGGCGAACGAGGACATCGTGTCCGAAAGCGCCTCGCTCGTCTGGAAGAGATTGCTGGTCGAGTGGTAATTGTAGGCCAGGCTGAAACTGTCGGCCCGTACGGCGAGGGCCGTCGAGAGCAAGAACAGAAGGAAGGCCCTGGTCTTCATTTTGGTCCTTATCATAACAAAGCGGCCTCGGAAAAAAAAGGAAGGACCGGGTCCTCATGCCCGAGGTCCCGGCCCTTCTGTCGGACTTATCCCCGGCCCCGCCGGATCATCCGGCCCTTGGGGCCAGCGCCGTCACAGAGGCCCGTCCCGGCGCCCAGGCCGGGAGATCCCGCCTGTCCGCCTCGGAAGGAGCCCTTGCCGAAGCTCACCCGGTTGGCCTGCCCGGCCTGAAGGCCGGCGCGGCCCGCCCCTTCGGTGCCTTTTCCGTACCGGTTCTGGTCCTGATAGCCGGTCCCGTCCTCGGGCCTGGTCCAGTCGGGGTCCTGACCGTTGGGAATGCCGTCCCCGTCGTGGTCCCTGAGGACGTCGGCGATGCCGTCGCCGTTCTCGTCGATGAAACGGAACTGATGACGGTACGCGTTCTTGGCCCGGACGAGGTTCTGTTCTTTATTTTGGACCTTGGCCCGGGCTTTTTCCTGGGACTTGGTCTGGGCCATGGAAGCTGTGGATCCAGCCAGCAGAATGCCGACGATGATGGCTAATATCTTTTTCATCTTATGACCTCCTTGGATCATGAGATCATATTATTAAGCAAGTGGCGTGCCATCACGCAAGTCATTTATTATAAACACGATAAGAAGAAGGCAAGGGGAGCGAGGCAGACGTCTTTGTCTGTCGGCCGACAATTTTGTCGGGCGCTCCACAGAAGGACCTTTTTTAGGGGCCCGGAATCCTCTATAATCAATGTTCCCGAGGGATCGCCGGGCCGCGTACGAGCCATTCGCTTGGCTCCGGCAGAAGGGGGCGGCCGCGGTTTTCCCCTTTGATGGAACCGGAGGCGCGCGGCCGGAGTTGTCGAGAAGGAAGCCGCCTCTGGAAGATATCCTCTTATCCTCCGTCTAATAGGGTGCGGAGGAAAAGTGAGCCTGACCGCATGGAAGAAAAAGAGCTGGTCCGACTGGCCCGAGAAGGAAGCCAAGAGGCTTTCGAGGAGCTGGTCAAGAAATACCAGTCGAAGGTGTTCAGCATGGCTTTGAGCTTCACCCGGAATCGGGAGGCGGCCGACGATCTGGCCCAGGAAGTTTTCCTGAAGGCCTACCTCGCGCTGCCCAGGTTCCAGGGCAAGTCCGAATTCGGGACCTGGCTCTACCGGATCTCCGTCAACCACATCAAGGATTTTCTCAGGAAGAAGGGCCGGGCCAAAGAGGTCTCGCTCGAGGATGTCGGCGAGATATCCCTTTCCGACCGCGACCAGGCGGACAAGGCCGTCCTGGAGGCGGAGGCCGAGGCGCGCAGGGGCCTCGTGAGGAGGTCCGTCGAAGGGCTGCCCGACAAGTATCGGGTCATCCTGACTCTGAGGGACATCCAGGGCCTGCCCTACGACGAGATCTCCCGGGTCCTCCGGCTTTCACCGGGGACCGTGGACTCCCGGCTCCACCGGGCCAGGAAGATCCTCCGGGACCGGATGTCTCCCTATCTCCAGCGTGAAGGAGGGGTCGATGCGATGTAGGAAGGCCGAACGATGGATGTCGCGGGCCTTGGACGGGCGGCTCGACGCCCGCATGGCGGGCCTGTTGGAGGACCATCTGGCGTCGTGCCCGTCGTGCCGTCGGACCCAGACGGAATACCGGTCCGTCGCCGCCCTCCTCAGGAACGGGAAGGAGACCGACCCCGGGCCCTATTTCTGGCAGCGGCTCGAGCCGCGCCTGCGGGAGGAACGGGAGATCATGCCGCTGCTCGTCTGCGAACGTTGGTGTCTGCGGGCCGTCCCCGTCTTCCTCGTCCTGGCGGTCCTCGCCGCGGGACTGCTGTTCCTCACCCCCCGGTCCGCCGAAATGACCCGGTCGGAGGTTCTTCTCCTGCAGAACGTCAATCCGCTCGTGGAGACGCGGACGCTGTTCGAGGAGGAGAAGTCGGAGAACAGGAACATGATGCTCATTTTCGCCTCCGCGGATGAGTCGGCACCGGCCAGGAGGCGGTTGCCATGAAGAACAAGTACAGACTCTGGATCGCCTTGTCGCTCCTCGTGGTTTTCGGCCTCGGGGCGGCGGCCGGCGTTTTCGGCGAGCGCTATTTCATCCACAAGAAATTCCGGAGACCTCCCGAGCCCCGCCCCCATTTCCCGACCATGGAGACCATGGCCCGGGAGCTCGAGCTGACCGTCGATCAGCAGGAGCGGATCCGGGAGATCTTCAAGAGAAGCGAGGAGCGGCTCAAGGAGTTCCGCAGCGACTACAACGCGCGCCTGGGTGAGCTCCGTAAGACGCTCAAGGTCGAGATCGACGCCGTCCTGACCTCCGAACAGATCCAAAAAATGGAGGATCTCATCCGCCGCTATTCGGAGATGCGCCGGAGGGCGGCCGACGGGAAAGAACAGAACAGCCGTCGAGAAAAGGACAAGGAGCCGGCGGTTCGCGATAAAGGAGCAGAGAGATGAAGAAGAGGATCGTCTGGATCGTCCTAGCCCTGGTCGTCGTGGCCGGGGCCATTCTCGGCCTGACGGTTTTCCGCGGCGGGAAAAACGGCGAGGTCAAATACCGGAAAGAGGCCGTCGGCCGCGGCGACATCGAAGCCCTGGTCGTCACCTCCGGGACCCTGAACCCGATCGAGATCGTCGATGTCGGGGCCCAGGTGTCCGGAAAGGTCGAGAAGCTCTACGTCGACTTCAACTCCCAGGTGACGCGCGGCCAGATCGTGGCCGAGCTCGACCAGGAGCCCTTGAAGATGAAGATCGATCAGAACGAGGCCAACTACAAGAGCCGGGCGGCCTCTCTCGAGAGAGCCAAGGTGACCTTGGACCAGTCCCAGAGAAAACACGAACGGTCGAAGGCCCTCTTTGAGAAGGAGCTCATCTCCATCGAGGAGATGGACGCCGCCGAAGCCTCGTACCTGAGCGCCAAGACCGACCTCATCACGGCCGAAGCCAGCCTGGCCCAAGCCAAGAGCACGCTCGATCTGAGCAAGGTCGACCTCAGCTACTCCGTCATCCGGGCCCCCGTGGACGGGGTCGTCATCAGCCGGAAGATCAACGTCGGCCAGACGGTCCAGTCCAGCTTCCAGGCCCCGGTCCTCTTCCAGATCGCCACGGACCTGACCAAGATGAAGGTCGAGTGCAGCGTCGACGAGTCCGATATCGGCAAGGTCAAGGAAGGCCAGAAGGCCCGGTTCACGGTCGAAGC
>JAWOHF010000328.1:0-9279 GCA_046496285.1 Candidatus Aminicenantota bacterium | reverse complement strand
ATCCTCTCGACGCCGTTCTTCTCCAGGAAATCGATCAGCAGGCCGAGCTTGCCGCGGAGGTTGAAGAAGATCTCGTCCTCCCAGGCCGCCTCGCCGCCGACCGTGCCCAGGACGAGCTCCTTGCGGTCCGCGAGGAGCTCCTGGACCATGTCGTAGAGGCGGTTCAGGTACTCCCTGAACTTGGGATGTTCGCCGGCATAGATCTTGCCCGCCTGGATGGCGTTCATCAGGTAAATGAAGCAGATCTTGACCTTATCCCTCACGCCACTTCTCCAATAGGCGGCCGGCCTCCCGGCGGATTTTGCGGTTCCAGATGTCCTTCCTGATGGCCAGAGGCTCGATATAGGGGATGGCTCCGCGCAGGTCGTGGTCCTCGACGATCTTCAGGTTGCGGAGGAGGGCCTTGTTCCGGATGCCGTAGGGGGACGGCAGGCCGAAGAGCTTGGTGAAGGCCACGTGCTTGGTCCTCTCGTGCCTCTGAAGGAGGATCAGGGCTTCGGCCTGGAGGAGCTCGTTCCGCTTCTCCAGGATGGGAAAGAGGAAGGCCTCGTCGAACTCCTTGAGGTCCCGCATGGCCTGCAGGGCCTTGACCTTGGACCCCGGATCGGCCACGGCGTAGATCTTCTTCAGGAGCTCGAGGGAGACGGGGGTGTCGACGGCCCTCAGCCCGTCGGCGATCTTGCCGAGGAGCTCCGAGTCGGACGACTTCTTCTTGATCCGGGCGTGGAGCTCCTCGACCCTGTCCGGGAAGAATTGCAGGCAGGCCTTCATCAGGGAGGCCGTCACGATCCGGTCCTTGAAGATCGTGTCGAGATAGGCCTCGGGATCGTGGAGGCTCTTGCCCAGCTTGCCGATGAACGCGTCGAGCGCGGGCTCCGTCTCGCCCCGCAGAAGGCATCCTTCGACGTGGGCCGCCAGGTTCTTGCGGGCCTCCCGGAAGGCCGGCTCGTCCCCGAGGTCGGCCGCCCGGCCCTGCAGGACGTCGAAAAGGGCCTCGAGGAACTCGAGGTCGCCCTCCTCGACGATCCTCTCCCATTCCTCGGCGACGCGCCCTAGCTCGTGGACGGCCATCTCCCGCTGTGTCTCCTGGGACAGCATGACCAGTAGGAGGAACCGGTAGTTTCTCTGAAGGAGCGGGCGGTCCAGGACGAGCTTCTTCTCGAAGGAGATCTCGTTCAGGAGGCTGGACATGGTCTGCCGGTAGATCTCGGAGTGGAGCTGGGTCGAGGTCCCCGACAGCAGGATGCGGATCTTCTTCTCGACCTCCGACCGCCTGTTCAGGGGGTTGTCGGTCTGGAACAGGGCCCGGAGCGAGGTGGCGACCTTCTTATGACGCTCCTTGTCGACGATCCGGGAGAAGATGCCGAAACTCAGGGAGTCGAACTTGTCGTTGCCGATGATCTCCTCCCAAAGCGTCGAGGCCAGGTCCTCCTCGGTCAGATCGGAGATCAGGAGCTTCAAGTTCTCGAACTTCGATTCGGTCGGGGTCTTGCGGGCCGCCGCGACGGTCTTGAGGAGCTGCTTGGCGCAGGTCCGGTGCTTCTCTTCGGAGGTCGACTTGAGATAGCCGAAGAACTTGGCGAAGTTCTTGTGCAGCTCCTCGTTCTGGATGAGGTCCTCGGTGTTGAACTTGCCGACGACCTTCTCGAAGCTCTCGGACAGCTGTTCGAGCTTGGCCTCGTCGCTTTCCTCGACGGCCTCCATGAGGAGGTACGGCCAGATGTCCTTGATCTCCTCGCCCTCGCCGAGCAGGAGCTGGGAATAGTCCAGGACGTCGAGGGAGATATGGATGATGTTCTCCTTCTGGAGGATGGCCCGGGCCCCGCCCTCCTTGACAAAGGCCTTGACGGGCAGCATGATCTTGGAGGCGAAGCGCATGAATTCGGTGTGGGGGATGCCCGGCCGGATCTCCATGCGCTTGATCTTGCGGAAGTGGAAAAGCTGGGCCAGGTCCAGGTAAGTCCGCTCGCCCTCCCAGAACCGCCCGTCGATCAGCAGGGCGTGCGGGGAGAACCCTATGGACAGGGGGTTGAGGTGGATGAACAGGGCCTCGAGCTTGGCCATCAGCTCGTTGACGCTGCTCTTGAAGGCCGGGTGCTCGGCGTTGTACATGGAGGCCATCTTGAACGACACCCGCAGGGCCCGGGTCATGGCCCGGATGAGCTCGTCCTTCCCGGATGCGGCGGACGGCTCCCCGGGGGCCGCGGGGGCCCCGGGCGTCCTGTCGAGCGTCGCGCCTTCTTTTTCGAGGGTCATGGGCAAGCTTCAAAACATGAAGACCGGGCCCCGTCGGAGCGAACGGTCCCCATGCGAATCCACTTCGATTCTTCTCTTCCAGGGCCAAAATATCATGCCCGCGAAGGGTGATTCAAGGGGTGATATGGCCTCCTCGCAAAGATGCCTTGAGACACCCGGGGACCTGTGCTATACTGCCGCGAAATGAAACGGAGGAAGGTCCCATCCGGAAAGCGGTTCTGGCCCTCGCCGACGGCTCCGTCTGCGAGGGCGTAGGGTTCGGCGCCAGCGCCAAGGCCGGGGGGGAAGTCGTTTTCAATACCGGGATGGTCGGCTATCCCGAGTCCATCACCGACCCGTCCTACCACGGCCAGATCCTCTGCCAGACTTATCCGCTCATCGGCAACTACGGCATCGACCCCGCCAGCTTCGAGTCGGAGAGGCCCCGGATCGCCGGCTACGTCGTCTCGGAGCTCTGCGGTCGCCCATCCCATGCGGCTTCTGTGAAAACCCTCGACGAGTGGCTCCGGGAGAACGGCATCCCGGGGATCGCCGGCATCGATACCCGGGCCCTGACCAAGAAGCTCCGAGTCCAGGGCGTCATGCCCGGACTCCTCTTGGTGTCGGACGGTTCGATCAACCTCGCCAAGGTCCGGCGCGAAGCCCGGGCCGCGCCCGACCCCAACGCCCGGGACCTGGTCGCCGAGGTGACGACCGACGAGATCCGGATCACAAACCCCGGGGCCCGGACCACGGTCGTCGTCATCGACTGCGGGGTCAAGACGGGCATCGTCCGGGCCCTCGCCGGCCGGGGCGTTTCGGTCGTCCGCGTGCCCGCGGCGACGGACGCCGCCCGGATCCTGTCCTTCTCGCCGAAAGGCCTGGTCATCTCCAACGGTCCGGGCGACCCCAAAAGACTCGGCGCGACCGTGTCGACCGTCCGCCGGATCATGCGCGAAGGCCTGCCGGTCTTCGGCATCTGCTTGGGGAACCAGGTCCTGGCCCTGGCGGCGGGCGCCGATACCTTCAAGCTCAAGTTCGGGCACCGCGGCCAGAACCAGCCCTGCCTCGAGGAAGGGACCAAGCGCTGCTTCATCACCAGCCAGAACCACGGCTACGCCGTCGACACGAGGTCCCTGCCCCGCGATTGGGTCCCTTGGTTCCGCAACGCCAACGACGGGACGAACGAGGGCATCCGTCACCGCCGGCGCCCGTTCTGGAGCGTCCAGTTCCACCCCGAGGCCTGCCCGGGCCCGACCGACACGGCCTTCCTCTTCGACCGCTTCCTGGAGAAGCTCGGATGAGAAAGCTCCGCAAGGTCCTCCTCCTCGGCAGCGGGGCCCTGAAGATCGGCGAGGCCGGCGAGTTCGACTACTCCGGGAGCCAGGCCATCAAGGCCCTCAAGGAGGAAGGCCTCGAGGTCGTCCTTGTCAATCCCAACATCGCCACCATCCAGACCTCCGAGGGGATGGCCGACAAGGTCTATTTCCTGCCGGTGACGCCGTATTTCGCGGAGAAGGTCATCGCCCGGGAGCGTCCCGACGGCATCCTGCTCTCTTTCGGCGGACAGACCGCCCTCAACTGCGGGGTCGCTCTCTGGAAGAGCGGGGCGCTCGACCGATACAAGGTTTCCGTTTTGGGCACTCCCCTGTCCGCCGTCGAACGGACCGAGGACCGCAAGCTCTTCAACCGGGCCCTGGCCGAAGCCGGGCTCAAAACGCCCCGCGGCATCGCCGTCCGGTCCGTCGAGGACGGGCTTCGGGCGGCCGGCAGGATCGGCTATCCGGTCATGACCCGGGCCGCCTACGCCCTGGGCGGCCGGGGGAGCGGCATCGCGGCCACCCCCCGGGAGCTCCGCGAGTCCCTGCGCAGGGCCTTCGCCGCGGCCCCTCAGGTCCTCGTCGAGGAGTCGCTCGCGGGATGGAAGGAGATCGAGTACGAGGTCGTCCGCGACCGGGCCGACAACTGCGTCACGGTCTGCAACATGGAGAACCTCGACCCGATGGGCATCCACACCGGGGAGAGCATCGTCATCGCCCCGTCCCAGACGCTGACCAACGAGGAATACCACCGCCTGCGGGAGATCGCCATCCGGGCCATCCGGCACCTGGGTGTGGTCGGCGAGTGCAACATCCAGTACGCCCTCAACCCGCGCGACGGGGACTACCGGATCATCGAGGTCAACGCCCGGCTGTCGCGAAGCTCGGCCCTGGCCAGCAAGGCCACGGGCTACCCGCTGGCCTTCGTGGCCGCGAAGCTGGCCCTCGGCCGGCTCCTGCCGGACCTCCCCAACTCGATCACCAAGGTCACCTCGGCCTGCTTCGAGCCGGCCCTCGACTATCTCGTCGTCAAGATCCCCCGCTGGGACCTCAAAAAGTTCGGCCGGGTCTCGAAGAAGATCGGCTCGGAGATGAAATCGGTCGGCGAGGTCATGGCCGTCGGCCGGTCCTTCGAGGAGGCCGTCCAGAAAGCGGCCCGGATGCTCCAGGTCGGGATGTACGGCCTGGTGGCCAACGAGAACTATTCCTTCCGGAACCTCGAGAAGGAGCTCAGGCAGCCGACCGACGAGCGCCTGTTCGGCATCGCCGAGGCCCTCAAGAAGGGGCTCACGGTCGAGCGCATCCACCGGTTGACGCGCATCGACCGCTGGTTCCTCGAGAAGATCAGGAACATCGTCGACTGCGAGGCCCGCATCGGGAAGCACCGGCTGGGCACGCTCCCGCCCGGGCTGATGCTCGAGGCCAAGCGCAAGGGCTTCTCCGACAAGCAGATCGCCCTGCTGACGGGCTCGACGGAGATGGGCGTCCGGAAGAAGAGAAAGGCCCTGGGCCTCACGCCGGCGGTCAAGCAGATCGACACCCTGGCCGCCGAGGTCCCGGCCCAGACCAACTACCTCTACGTGACCTATCACGGCCGGGAGGACGACGTCCGGTTCCGCGACGGCTCCGGCCGACCGAAAAAGGTCCTGGTCCTCGGCTCCGGCTCTTACAGCATCGGTTCCTCGGTCGAGTTCGACTGGTGCTGCGTCAACGCCGCCCTGGCCCTCAAGAAGCTCGGCTACGAGACGCTCATGGTCAACTACAACCCGGAGACCGTGTCCACCGATTACGACATCTGTGACCGGCTCTATTTCGACGAGCTGAGCTTCGAGCGGGTCCTCGACATCTACGAGAAGGAGCGGCCCCTCGGCATCCTGCTGTCCATGGGCGGGCAGGTCCCCAACACCATCGCCCTCAAGTGCCACCGGGCCGGGATGCGGGTCCTGGGCACCCCGCCGTCGAGCATCGACCGGGCCGAGAACCGCTTCAAGTTCTCCCGGCTCCTGGACCAGCTCGGCGTGGACCAGCCCGCATGGCGCGAGCTGCGCAGCCCGCGGGAGGCCAAGACCTTCGCCCGGTCGATCGGCTACCCGGTCCTCATCCGCCCGTCCTACGTCCTGAGCGGGGCGGCCATGAGCATCGTCTTTAACGAGCGCTACCTCGACCGCTACCTCCAGAAGGCGTCCCGGGTGACGCCCGAGTATCCCGTGGTCATTTCCAAATTCATCATGAACGCCAAGGAGATCGAGCTCGACGCGGTGGCCGCCCGGGGCCGGGTCGTGGCCTCGGCCATCGTCGAGCACGTCGAGAACGCCGGGGTCCATTCCGGCGACGCGACCATGGTCCTGCCGCCCCAGAAGCTCTACATCGAGACCATCCGCCGCATCCGGGCGATCGGCCGCGAGGTCGCCCGGGCCCTGGATATCACCGGGCCGTTCAACATCCAGTTCCTGGCCAAGGCCAACGAGATCAAGGTCATCGAGTGCAACCTGCGGGCCTCGCGGTCCTTCCCGTTCGTTTCCAAGGTGGCCGGGACGAACTTCGTGGAGCTGGCCGTGGCGGCCATGATGGGCGAGCCCGTCCGGAACGGGAAAACGACCCTGGACCTGAATTACGTCGGGGTCAAGGCCCCCCAGTTCTCCTTCTCCCGCCTCAAGGGCGCCGACCCCGCCCTGGGCGTCGAGATGGCCTCGACCGGGGAGGTCGCCTGTCTCGGGGAAGACGTCCACGAGGCCTTCCTCAAGGCCTTGTTGTCGGCCGGCTTCACCCTGCCGGAAAAGAGCGTCCTGGTCAGCCTCGGCGGGGAGGCGGCCAAGCACCGGTTCCTCGAACCCGCCCGGACGCTGGCCGAGCGGGGTTTGCGGCTGTTCGCCACCGAGCACACCGCGGCCTGGCTCAAGGCGAACGGCATTCCCGCGTCGCGCCTTTACAAAGTCCACGAGCGGAAGCGTCCGAACATCCGCGATTTCCTGGCCGGCCGGAAGATCGACTTCGTCATCTCCATCCCCAACCCTGCGAAGAGGGTTGAATTCGACTCCGACTACCGGATGCGGCGGATGGCCGTGGACTATTCGGTCCCCATCCTGACCAACCTCCAGGTCGCCGAGCTCTTCGTCCAGGCCCTGGCCGCGAAACCCGTGGCCGACCTGAAGATCAAGCACTGGGCCGAGTACGAATGAGCGCGCCGGACGCCGAGAGATCCGGTCGGAAGGGCGGGACTCTCCGGCGGATGCCTTGTCGCCGCCGCCCGGCTGGACTATAATGGCCGATGGGTGAAGCGATGAAAAAACAAGCCTGTCTCTTCCTGCCATTCGTCATCCTGACCCTGGCGCTGACCGCCCCGGCCCAGTCGGACCAGGCCGGCGCGGTCCGGGTCAAGGTCACGGCCGAGCAGGCCAACCTGCGGGAGCGCCCGGACATCGGCAGCGGCGTCGTCCAGCAGATCCCCGAGGGCACGGTCCTGCTGGCCGACCGCAAGGAAGGAGAGTGGTACCTCGTCCGTTTCACCCTGGAGGACGGCGGCGTCATCGCCGGCTACATCCACGAAAGCCTGGTCGTCGTCACGACCCAGGAACCCGGCGCCCCGGTCAGCGAGACCCGCGAGCCGGTGACAAAGGCGGCGGCCGCTCCCCGTCCGAAACCCGCGACCCCGAAGCCGGCCGAACCGGTCTCGCGCCCCTTCGAATTTTCCGTCTCGTTCCTGGGCGGGACGGTCGACCCGAACGACCTCAACGACGGCACCCAGGGCATCATCGACCATTACGGGGCCTTTCTCGGTCTCGAGCCTTCGGGCGCCGCGGATGCGGTTGGGCTGGCCTTCGGGCTCGGGCTCGAGCTATCTTACCGGATCTCCCCGGAGCTGGCGATCGGCGCGGACATCGTCCACCTTCGGGGCGGGACCACGAGCACGGTCGTCTACGCCGGCGAGGGCTTTTCGGAAAGTCTGACCGTCGAGCCCGCTTTCCAGGCACTGCCCATCAATATCAACGTCCGGTTCTATCCGGGCCGCGGCTTCTATCTCAAGGGAGGCCTCGGGGCTTACCATGTGAAAGCCGGCTATCTCTACAAATTCGCGGACGACGAGGGATGGCGGCAATCGAAGGGCTCGGCCACGGCCTGGACTCTCGGCGCCGAAGCGGCCTTCGGCGGGGACTGGAAGGTCGGCCAAAACCTCGTCTTCTTCGCCGAGGCCGGGTTCCGACTGGCCCGCTGGAGCGGGCTCGATGGGCAGGACGTTTACAGCGACTCCCTGGACGGTAACCTGGTCGAAGAGGGCACCCTTTATTACTGGAAGCAGTCCATGGACCCTTCCAGCTATCCGTTCCTTTTCGTCCGCGCGGGCCGGCCGGAGGGGGCCGGGGTCTCTTTCGTCAGGGCGGCGGACATCAACCTTTCGGGCACGTCCCTCCGGGCCGGGCTCCGTTTCCGCTTCTGAGGGCACAAAGCCGCGGCTTGACGTCCGGGGCCCGGCGGACTATTCTAGTGGCGGAGAGTTCAATGTCCATCAGCGCCTCCCTCCTGGCCATCCTGGCCTGCCCCCTGTGCAAGGCCGACGTCAAGCTGACGGCCGACGAAAAGGGGCTCAAGTGCGTCTCCTGCCACCGCGTCTTCCCGATCAAGGACGACATCCCGGTGATGATCATCGACGAGGCCGCCGTCGATCCGGCCCGCGCCGTCAAGGAATGAACGGGCCATGTGCGGCGTCATAGGGATCTGGGGCAACGGGCCCGTCATCCGCGACCTCTATCAGGGGCTGCTGGCCATCCAGCACCGGGGCCAGGACTCGGCCGGGGTCATCACCTTCGACGGCCGATTCCACTCCAAGAAGGGCAACGGCCTGGTCCACGACATCTTCACGCCCGAGGCCGTCCAGCACCTGCGAGGACCGATCGGCATCGGCCACACCCGCTACCCGACGGTCGGAGGAGGCGGCGGGGAGGACGCCCAGCCCTTCCAGCTCAATTCGCCGTTCGGGCTGATCATGGCCCACAACGGGAACGTGGCCAACTACCGGGAGCTCAAAGACGAGCTGTTCCGCGAGTATCACCGCCTCCTGAACTCCGACAACGACGTCGAGATCATCCTCAACATCTTAGCCGAGTCCCTGGCCCACGAGAAGGCCAGGACCCTCGAGCCGGAACACGTCTACCGGGCCGTCCGGAGCGTGTTCAACAAGGTCCGGGGGAGCTATTCGGTGGTCGCCTACATCGCCGGCGAGGGGCTGGTGGCCTTCCGCGACCCCTACGGCATCAAGCCGCTCGCCTACGGGGTGCGGCGCGACGGGCTCGTCCCGTCCTACGCCTTCGCCTCGGAAACGGTCAGTCTCAACATCATGAACTACAGCGAGATCCGAGACGTCGAGGCGGGCGAGGTCCTGTTCCTCGACCGGGGCCGGACCCTTCACAGGAAGAAGCTGGGCCGGGCCTGCCCCGCGCCCTGTCTTTTCGAGTGGGTCTATTTCGCCCGGCCCGACTCGTTCATCGACCGGGCCAACGTCTACAAGTGCCGGGTCAACCTCGGCCGGGCCCTGGCCCTCGAGATCCGCAAGCGCAAGCTCGACATCGACGTCGTCGTCCCCGTCCCCGATTCGGCCCGCGACGCGGCCATCGAGATCGCCCGCAAGCTCGACCTCAAGTACAGCGAGGCCCTGGTCAAGAACCGCTACATCGGCCGGACCTTCATCATGCCGGCCGCCAGTCAGCGGCGCGACTCCGTCCGCCAGAAG
>JAWOHF010000265.1:0-3047 GCA_046496285.1 Candidatus Aminicenantota bacterium | reverse complement strand
GGGCACCCTCAAAAAAGACGTCTTCGGGGCCAATACGGTCAGCCTCGACCTGTCGGAGGTCCTCATCTGCCTGAGCATCAACGCTTCGACCAACCCCATGGCCCACATGGCCTTGGAGAAGATGAAGGAGCTTCAGGGTTGCGAGGTCCACATCACCCACATCCCGACGCCCGGGGACGACGCGGGCCTGCGGCGGTTCGGCATCAACCTGACGACCGACCCCCATTTCTCTAGCAAGCAGCTTTTTGTCGCCTGAAAGGACCCTGGCTTGAAGACCTTCCTGACCGCGTTCTTCGGGGCCCTGGTGTCGCCCGGACGGACCTTGAAAGGTCTGTCCGAGGCCCGGGGCCGGGTCCGGAAGGCGGCCGCGGCCGTGCTCTTCGCGGGTTTCCTCTATGCCCTGACGTCCTTAGGTCTGGGCGCCGCCGGCGCCGTTCCCCTCTGGCCCGTCATGAGCGGACTAGGAACGGACAATTATTATTTTTGGCAGATGGTCATCGTCCTTCCGGGCGCGGTCTGGGCTTGGGCCCTCGCGGCCGTGCTGCTTCACGGGATGACCCGCTCCGGCGGATTCACAAGAGCTTTGGCGGTGGCCGGCCCGGCTCTGAGCGCTCCGCTTTTCGTGGCCTGGCTGCCGGCGGCCGTTCAGACCGTCTTCATGGCCCTGGGGATGGGCCAGGAGGAATGGGCGGCCATCCTGTCCGATCCCGGTCCCTGGCAGGCTCTCTATCTCGCCGGCTATGGGCTTGCGGCCCTGCTGGCCCTGCGCGCCTTTGCCGCCGCCGCGGGAGTCCTCCGGAAAAGGCCCGGGGCCGCGGGCGTCGTTTCCGGATCCCTGACGGCGGTCGTGGTCATCGCGATCTTTCTCGCGTTGGTCCGTTAACCGGCCGGCCGCTTCCGGACCGAATGATCTTTTCCGCTTCGAAAAGGTCGGCGGCGATGAAGTCGGCCCGGCTGAAATCCTGGCCGCGCGTGTAGTCGTTGGGGACGGCGACGACGGCGCAACCGGCCCGCTTGCCGGCAATGACGCCGTTTTCCGAGTCCTCGAGAACGACGGTCCGGTCCGGAGGGACGCCCAGCTTTTCGCAGGTCTTGAGGAAGATCTCCGGATCGGGCTTCCCCCGGGTGATCCCGTCCGAGGCCAGGAGGACATCGAATCTATCGCGGATGCCCAGCTTGTCCAAGGCGATGTCCATGAACTCCCGCGGGGCGCCCGTGGACACGGCCATCTTTCGCCCGCCGCGGAAGGAATCGAGGATGTGGAAAAGCCCGGGCATGGGCAGAAGATCGTTCTTCATTTTCTCCCGCATGAGGTCGTTCCGGATGACAACGGCCTCGGCAGGGGAGAGGGGCAGGTCCAACTCGCGGACGTAGATCGTCAGCCCCTCGAGGGGTGTGCGGCCCATCATCCGCCAGAGGGTCTCGTCCCTGACGTCCTTCCCGTAGCGGCGGGCGAGGGCCCGTTCGACCTCGAAGTACAGCCGCTCGCTGTCGATCATCAATCCGTCCATGTCGAAGATCAGGGCCTTGTCCATGGTCGGTATTTTACCCGGGAAGCGTGAGATCGCCAAATCGGGCCGTCGCCCGGGCTTGTCCTGCGGGACCAAATACTATAAAATAAGTAGGAATTTGTCATCATCGAGAGGAGATACGGCCTCATGAAACCTAGAGAGATCGTCCCCGGGGTCCTGGCCGTGGGGGCCCAGGATTTCGACCGGCGCCTTTTCGACGCCCTCATCCCGCTCCCTGACGGAACGAGCTACAACGCCTACCTGGTCCGCGGCCGGGACAAGACGGCCCTCATCGACGCCGTCGAGCCGGCAACACTCCGCGTCCTCGAGGCCTCCCTGAAGGACGTCCCCCGCCTCGACTACCTCGTTTCCAACCACACCGAACAGGACCATTCCGGGGGCATTCCCTGGGTCCTCGAGCGTTACCCGGAGGCCCAGCTCCTCTGCTCGCAGCCGGCCAAGACCATGCTCGTCGACCATCTCGGCCTCGAGGCCGACAAGATCCGGACCGTCGCCGACGGCGAAAGGCTCGACCTGGGCGGCCGGACGCTTCGCTTCATCTACACGCCATGGGTCCATTGGCCGGAGACCATGTCGACCTATCTCGAGGAAGACAAGATCCTCTTCAGCTGCGACTGGTTCGGCTCCCACGTGGCTTCGACCGACCTGTTCGTCGACGGCGTCGAGTGCGTCATGGAAGAGGCCAAGCGGTACTACGCCGAGATCATGATGCCCTTCCGCAAGATCATCCGCCAGAACCTCGAAAAGATCAAGGACCTCGACATCCGGCTGATCGCCCCGAGCCACGGCCCCATTTACAGGGACCCGTCGTCCATCATTCAGGCCTACCGCGATTGGACGGACGACCGGCCCCACAATCTCGTCGTCCTGCCTTGGGTGACCATGCACGGCTCGACGGCTCTGATGGTCGAACACCTCACCGGAGCTTTGGTCGAGCGGGGGGTCAACGTGGCCCCTTTCAACATGGCCTCGACCGATATCGGCAAGCTGGCCATGAGCCTCGTGGATGCGGCCACGATCATCGCCGCCGGGCCGACCGTCCATGTCGGGCCCCACCCGGCCCTGCTCAATGCCGTCATCCTGGCCAACGCCCTGCGGCCCAAGGCCCGCTTCGCCTCGATCGTCGGCTCCTACGGCTGGGCCGGAAAAATGGTCGACGCCGCCAAGGCCGCCATGTCCAACCTCAAGGTCGAGTTCCTCGACCCGGTCATCTGCAAGGGGATGCCCCGGCCGGCCGACTTCGAAGCCCTTGACCGGCTGGCAGACGCCGTCGCCGGCAAGCATCGGGAGCTCGGCCTCATCAAGTAAGTTTCAAGCGAGCTTATTGCGGGCCAGGAAATCGACGATCCGCACGCTCCCCGAGGGCAGGGGATAGCGGCGGATGGAGCGCAGGGTCACCCACCGGAAGTCCTTCGCCGGCAAGGCGGGCACGCGCCGGAACCGGCAGGAATAGACGTGCAAGGTGACTTGGAACCGGGTGTAGGCGTGCCCGACGGTGGTCAGGAAACGGACCCC
>JAWOHF010000049.1:0-17462 GCA_046496285.1 Candidatus Aminicenantota bacterium | reverse complement strand
TGTCTTTTCTCTTTATGATGGGAACGGCAAGCTGATGCGCAAGTTCGGCCGCCGCTTCAAACCCATTCCTGTCAGTGCCGAGGATACAAAGAGGATATTCGGCCAGCGAGCTTCGGAGTTCGAGTCCTTGATGCCCAAAACCAAGCCGCCGTTTCGACCCTTGGGAACAGCTGTCTTGGAAGAAAACGGCCGGTTATGGGTGCCGACCTTCGAGCGAGAAGCCGAGGGATTGACCTATGATGTATTCGGAACCGATGGAGTCTTTGAGGACAAGGTCTTTATTCGGACTGAGCCTCGAAAGCTCAATCCGCTCTTGTTCAAGGCAGGCTCGCTCTATTCAATCGATATCGACGACGAGGGCCTGCAGAGGGTAAGGCGCTCAAGGGTCGTTTTCAACTAGTCCAGAAGCCGCCTATCTTTCATAACCACCCCTTTATACCAGCCGCACCTGAGTTCTACCAGCGGACGAGTGGCAGAGGCGAGGAAGATTGTAGATTTATGCGTTGAGAGGCTATAATTCAAATCAAATGAAATCGACAGAAGCCTGGGGGCTGAGTGAACTAATTCGGGATAGGGGGTAGCCGATGATACTCAAGCATTCCCTGCCTTCGCTGGTATAGCGCTTGATCCGAGCCGGGAAAGAAAGACTGTTTTCGACGTCTTCGATCAAGAAGGACGCTATATCGCTATGATCAGCCACCAATTTAAGAAACTTATCGAGAAGCCGATGTTGTGGAAAGGCGGGAAATTCTACACAGTCGAACAGGACGAGGGGGGATATCCGTCCATATCCGAGATCCGGCGTCATTTCTTTATCACCAGTGCTCCAAGGAACGATCGCCTCTCGACCGTGGTCCGCCTGACGATTTAAACTGGCCGCCCTCGCCGGACCCGTCTCCGGACAGACTTTTTGACAACCGGCGCCGGGGCCGGTAATATCCTTTCGATGAGACGGTTCGCGAAGCTCGCCCTCACCACGCTCCTCGTGACGGCTGTCCTACTGGTCGCCGGTTCCCCCGCGGAAGCGAACAGCCTGAAGATCAGCGACCGGCTCAGCCCTCTGAACGCCAAGCGCCCGGTCCGCCCGCAGACCCGCTACATCGTCCTCCACACGACTGAAGGCGGCACCGCGGGCTCCCTGCGCAAGGTCCGGCGATATGGGGAGGCCCACTACTTCGTGACCCCATCCGGGGAGGTTTATCGGATCATCGACCGCCGGCGGATCGCGACCCACGCCGGACGCAGCATGTGGGAGGGCCGCAGCCCCCTCGACAACTATTCCCTCGGCATCGAGGTCGTCGGCTACTGCGACCGGGACCTCACGGCGGCCCAGTACGCGGCGCTCAAGGAGTTGCTGCGCCAGCTGAAAGCCCTCTACCGGATAAGCGACAAGGACATCCTGACCCATTCGATGGTGGCCTACGGCCGCCCCAACCGATTTCACCCGAAGAACCATCGGGGCCGTAAGAGGTGCGGCATGATCTTCTCCCGGTCGGACGTCCGGCGCCGCCTGGGGATCGGGCCGGCGGCAACGCGCGACGCGGACGTCGAAGCCGGCCGGCTCGCGGTCGCCGACCCGGAGCTCCACCGGTTCCTCTATGCGGGAGGCGCCGCCCGGCCCGCCGCCTCCCTCGCCCCGCCCGTCGCTGACGGCGGCCGGCCGCCCGCGAGCTCCTCCGGCCCGATGGTCATCTCCAAGGGCGTCAACGCCTGGAGGATCGCCCGGGACAAGTACGACGACCCGGCGACCATCTACATCTTTCCCAACGGCACGCGGCTGAAGGGCAACGAAGTCCGCGACTGGGACCGGATCCCGGCCGGGACCCGCGTCGAATTCGAGGAGGGCGCGGAAAGGGAGCAGGATTTCGAGGGTTTTCAGGAGATCGGCAAGGACGGCCGGACCCTGCGGGACATCGCCGGGGACCTGGCGGCCGAGGCGACGACCATCTATTTCTTCCCGAGCGGCTTGGTCCGGACGGGCGCCGAGCTGGCCCGCACGCCATCCCTAAAGCGGCTCCTCCAGGCCTCGCCGGCGGGGACGCGGGTGCTGGTCGGATACATCTACGGCGGCCATGTCCGGGCCGGGAGACCGGCGTCCCGGATCGCCGGGAGGAAATGGAACTACCCCTCGACCTTCTACCGGCTGCCCAACGGGCGCATCCTGAGCGGCGACGAGGTCGACGACAAGGCCATTCCCGCCCGGACCCTGATCTTCATGCTCCGGTAGGCGGCCGCCTAGCTCCGCACTTTGACCCAGCCGCCCGACTTGTTCGACTCGACCGCGGCGTCGATGACGCACATCATCTCGTGGCCGGTCCGGAAGTCCGGGAAGGTCGCGGTGAATGGCTTTCCCGCCCTCTTGGCCGCCAGGGCCTCGTAGTAGTCCCTGAACAGATTGTGGACCGCGTCGTGGTAGCCCATGGGGTGCCCGGTCGGCAGGGTCGCGTACTTCCGGGTCTCCGGCGCCTGCAGGACGGACGACTCGTAGAAGGTCTCGTTGGCCTTCTCGCGGTGGCCGATCCACAGGGCGTTGGGATGGACATGGCTCCACGCGTAAGACTCCTTGGACCCGAAGACTTGGAACTCGAGGTCGACCTTGCGCCCGGCCGCGGCCTGGCAGGTCGTGAAGCTGCCCCGGGCCCCGTTGTCGAGGCGCAGGAAAAGCGAGGCGTAATCGTCGAGCACGATGTCGACCTCTTCGGTGTCGCCGGCCGCTCCCGCCCCGAAGGACAATACGCCCCCCTTCGGCTTCCGCCTCTTCGGCAGGCAGGTGTGGAGCTCGGCCATGACCTCGACGATCTTCCGGCCGGTAACGAACTGGACGAGGTCGCACCAGTGGCTCCCGAGGTCGGCGACGACATTGGCCGGGCCGGCGACCGCCGGATCGAGGCGCCACGAATAGTCGGTCTCGTCGAACAGCCAGTCTTGGAGGAAATGGCCCATGAACGCCCGGACCTCCCCGAGATCGCCCCGCCGGGCCCGGGCCGCGGCCTCTTGGACCACGGGATAGTACCGGTAGCAGAAATCGATGGCCGTCAGCGTGCCGTGCTTTTCGGCCAACTTCACCAGCTCTTCGGATTCCCGGGAGTTCAGGGCCAGGGGCTTCTCCGAGAGGACTTCCTTTCCGGCCCGGACGGCCGCGGCGCTGATCTCGAAATGGACGTGGTTCGGGGCGCAGTTATGGACGACTTCGACCTCCGCGTCCCCGATGAGCTCCCCGGCGTCGGCATGGACCCTCGGCAGCCCGAACCTGCCGGCCGCCCGGCGGGCCAGGTCCCGGTTCGTGTCGGCCACGGCCACGACTTCGAGGCCATCGAGCCGCCTCAGCATCTCCAGATGGACCATCCCGATGTAGCCCGTCCCGATGAGCCCGATCTTGATCGTCTTCATGCGTCCCTCCGCTCACGGGACAGCATAAACCAACCGGGGCCTTCCGGTAAAGGACGCGCCCGTCGCAGAACGATTCCCGCCGTTGCCAAGAGGGCGGAAATTTAGTAAAAAGGCGCCATGGCCCATCAGACAACGAGAACAGGGTACGAGAAGCTCGTCAAACGCCTCAACAAGTTCCCCCAGGGAGCGCCGCCGTCCGGCCTGCTCTACGAGATCCTCAAGGTGCTGATGACCGAGAAGGAGGCCTCGCTCCTGGCCCTCGTCCCCATCAAGCCGTTCACGGCAAAAACCGCGGCCAAGGCCTGGAAGACGAGCCTTTCCGATGCGCAAAAAGCCCTGGACGCCCTGGCCGGGCGGACGCTGCTCATCGATGTCCAGGGCCGGAAGAACCGTTATTACGTCCTCCCGCCGCCCATGGCCGGTTTTTTCGAGTTCTCGATGATGCGGCTTCGGGGTGACGTCGACCAGAAGCTCCTGGCCGGGCTGTACTACGAGTACATCACGGTCGAAGAGGACTTCATCAAGGCCCTATTCACGCAGGGGGAGACCCAGTTGGGCCGCGTCTTCGTCAACGAGCCCGTGCTTTCGAACGACAACGCCCTCCACGTCCTCGACTACGAGCGGGCCAGCGAGGTCGTCAAGACCGCGACGCATCGGGCGATCGGCCTTTGCTATTGCCGGCACAAGATGGGGCACGCGGGCCACGCCTGCGACGCTCCGCTCGACATCTGCATGACCTTCAACAACACGGCCGCCGCGCTCGCCCGCCACGGTTATGCCCGGACCGTCGACGTCGCCGAAGGTCTGGACCTGCTCGCCGAGGCCCGAGACCGCAACCTCGTCCAGTTCGGGGAGAACGTCCGCAACCGGGTCAGCTTCATCTGCAACTGCTGCGGCTGCTGCTGCGAGGCCATGATCGCCCAGCGCCGGTTCGGCCTTCTGAACCCCGTCCACACGACGAATTTCCTGCCGGTCGTCGACACCGGGGCGTGCACCGGCTGCGGCGAGTGCGCGGCCGCCTGCCCCGTCGAGGCCATGGCCCTGGTCTCGGCCAACGACCCGCTCCACCCTAAGAAGAAAAAGGCGGTGGTCGACGAGGGCTTCTGTCTGGGCTGCGGCGTCTGTGTGCGGGTCTGCAAGAGCGCCGCCCTGAGCCTCGTTTCGAGGCCCGAGCGGGTCATCACCCCTCTCAACTCGGTCCACAAGGCCGTCCTGATGGCCATCGAGCGCGGCAAGCTCCAGAACCTGATCTTCGACAACCAGGCGCTCCGGAGCCACCGGGCCATGGCCGCCGTGCTCGGCGCCATCCTGAGGCTGCCGCCCCTCAAGCAGGCCATGGCCTCCAAACAGATGAAGTCCCGCTATCTCGAAACGCTTATCACCCGGCTCAGGCTCTAAGCGCGAAGGGAATGCGACCGATGAAAGAGCTGTGGCGCGAAACCCTGCAGGCCGTTCTGCCTCTGGCCGCGATCGTTCTCATCCTGCAGGTGCTGGTGCTGGCCATGCCCATCGCGGTTATCCTCCGTTTCGTCCTCGGCACGGTCTTGGTCCTGGCCGGCCTGCTCCTGTTCCTGAAGGGCGTCCGTATCGGCCTCCTTCCCATGGGGCAGGCGATCGGCGCCGAACTGCCGAAGAAGGTCCCGTTCGGCTGGCTCCTCGTCCTGGCCTTCATCCTTGGCTTTGCCGTGACGGTGGCCGAGCCCGACGTCCGGGTCCTGGCCTATCAGGTCGACTACGTATCGGGAGGGGAGATCGCCCGGAGCGTCCTCGTGCTCAGCGTCGCCCTGGGGGTGGGCATCTCGGTCAGCCTGGCCATTTTGCGCATCCTTCTCGGAGTGCCCATCGCCTATATCCTGGCGGCCGGGTACGCCGTCGTCCTCATTCTGTCCTATTTCGTCCCCGCGAATTTCCTGCCTGTCGCCTTCGACGCCGGAGGGGTGACGACCGGGCCGGTGACCGTACCGTTCATCTTGGCCCTGGGGATCGGTGTCGTGTCCGTTCTGGGCGGGAAGTCGGCCATCAGGGACGGCTTCGGGATCGTCGGGATCGCTTCCATAGGGCCGGTCATAGGCGTCATGCTGCTGGGGATCATCTACGGATGAAAGCGCTGCTCGAGTTCCTCGATGTGGGCCCGGTCGCGCTCGAGGTCCTGGCGGCCCTGGCCCCCTTGGTCCTTGTCTTTGCCGTCTTCCAGGCGGTTTACCTCAGGTTGCCGGCAGAAGGGCTGCTGAGGTTGGTCAAAGGTCTCGGCTTGACGTTCGTCGGGCTCGTGCTCTTCCTCCAGGGGGTCAAGATCGGCTTCCTTCCGGTCGGCCGGGAAATGGGGCGGGCCCTGGGCGCCCTCGATCACAAGTGGATCATCGTCCCCATCGGGTTTTTCCTGGGACTGGCCGCCACCGCCGCGGAGCCCGCGGTCCGGATCCTGGGACAGGAAGTCGAGAAGGCCTCGACAGGGGCCATCAAGTCCAAGGTCATCGTCCTGGCCTTATCGCTGGGCGTGGGCGTATTCGTGGCCCTGGGAATGCTCCGCATCCTGACCGGGATTTCTCTCTACTGGCTCGTCGTCCCGGGATACGCGGCCGCCCTGGCCATGCTGCCGTTCTCCGACAGGACGTTCACCTCGATCGCCTTCGACTCCGGGGGAGTGGCCACCGGCCCCATGACCGTGACCTTCGTCATGGCCCTGGCCGTCGGCGTCGCCGTGGCCCTCGAGAACAGGCACCCGGTCCTCGACGGGTTCGGCCTGATAGCCCTGGTCGCCCTGGCCCCCATCCTATCGGTGATGGTCCTCGGCCTTGTCTATTCCAGAAAAAAGGGGAAAGAACCATGAGAGCGTCCTTCGATCTGATCGTCACCATCGTCAATAAGGGAGTTTCCGAAAACGTTCTCAAGGCTTCCAAAGAAGCCGGTGCCGAGGGCGGGACCATCGTCTTCGGGCGGGGAGCGGGCATCCACGAGACCAAGACCCTGCTCGGCATTCCCATCGAGCCGGAAAAGGAGATCATCTTGACCGTCGTACCGCGGGCCCTGACGGACAAGGCGCTGGAGGCCATCGTCCGGGCGGCGGACCTCGATGAGCCCGGCACCGGCATCGCCTTCGTTGTCGAATTGAGGCGGGTCGCCGGCATCTGCCACTTGTTCAAAGGCATCATCGCCTGTGAGTGACGGCGGGACATAAAAAAGCGCCCCATCCCGCAGGGGATGAGGCGCGCGAAAAGCCTTCCGTTAAAGAGGGTCCGGCTCAGAAGCCGATGCCGACCATCACGGAGAAGCCCTTGTGCTTGGCCGACTCGCCTTCCATGGCGTCCTTCATGATATTGGTCACGCCGATGTGGTAGCGGCCGTCCAGGGTCAGGAGAACGACGGGGGTCTTGATCTCGATGCCCGCGCCGACAATGCCGCCGATCGCGGTCTTCTCGAACATGTCCTTGATGTCCTCGGTCTCCGTCCCTTCGGGGGACGTGAAGCGGCCGTTGGCCTTCAGGAGATAGCCGAACGAGGGGCCGCCGAAGACGACCGGACGGACGGGGCCCGCGGGCAGGACGTTGAGCTTGACGAGCAGTGGGACCTCGATGTAGTCGGTCATGTACTCGATCTTGGCCATTTGGTCGACATCCCACTCGAACTCCCACATCATGCCGCGGCGGGAATAGAGGATCTCGGGCTGGATGCTGACGAAACCCAGGTTGAGCGTGAAGAAAACGCCTCCGGTCAAGCCCCGAAGATCCTTGAAGTCGGGCATTTCGGGATCGGTGGGCTTGATCGACAAGTTGGCGAGGTTGAAGCCGCCCTTGATGCCGACGGCCGCCGACAGGTTCTGGGGCACGAGGGCCGCCACGGTCAGGGCCGCCAAAGTCAGGACCAGGAATCTCTTCATGATGACCTCCTTTATTGGTATATTCCTTCGGTGCCTGCGCACGCTTCCCACTTTAAACGATGCCGGGGGCCGGTCAATCATCCCCCGAGGGGTTCCGCGGGGTGATATTCCGTCTCCGGTCATCATCTCCGGAGATGATGCGCGGGAGGATTGAACGGCCCCCCGGCTTCTGATAACATCCCCGGCGGCATGGTTCTCCCGGTCCTCAAAGAGCTGGTCATCCTGCTGGCGTTCTCCGTCCTCGTCATCTACGCTTCTCACAAAGTCAAGCTTCCTCCCGTGGTCGGCTTTCTGCTGACAGGCGTCCTGATCGGGCCCGGCGGCTTCGCGATCGTCAAGAACACCGAAACGATCGACGTCCTTGCCGAGATCGGGGTGATCATGCTCCTGTTCATGATCGGACTGGAATTCACCTTGGAGAGCTTGAAGCGCATCCAGAGGAATTTCTGGATCGGCGGCGGTCTCCAGGTCATTCTGACCGCTGCGGCCTCTGTCCTGGTTCTCGTTGCCATAGGGAGCCCCTTCAAGGACGCCGTTTTCTACGGGTTCCTGATTTCATTGAGCAGCACGGCCGTGGTTCTCAAGATCTTCTCCGACCGCGGCGAGTCCGCTGCCCCCCAGGGCCAGGTCGCTCTCGGCATCCTGCTCTTCCAGGACATGGCCATCGTGCCGATGATCGCCCTCGTGCCCGTCCTGGCCAGCGTCCAGGCCGTATCGACAACGGCCGTTCTGGGCCGGTTCCTGTTGAGCGCCGCGGCCATCGCCGCGGTCTTCGTCGCGGCCCGCTTTCTCATGCCCCGGGTTCTTCACCTGGTCGTCAGGACGCGTATCCGGGAGATCTTTCTGATCACCTCGCTCTTTGTCTGCCTGGGGATGGCCTGGCTGACGTCCTCGTTCGGCCTCTCGCTGGCCTTGGGGGCCTTCCTCGCCGGGATCATCATCTCGGAGTCCGTTTACAGCCACCAGGTCGTCTCCGAGATCCTCCCGTTCAAGGACGTCTTCAACAGCCTCTTTTTCATCTCCATAGGCATGCTGCTCGACACGGCCGTCGTCTGGGAGTCCCGGTTCGTCGTCGCCGCGCTCGTCCTATCCATTCTCCTCCTGAAGTCGGCCATCGTCATCCTGACCGTCAGGGTCCTCGGCTACACATCGCGGATCGCCGTCGTTTCGGGACTGGCCCTGGCCCAGATCGGCGAGTTCTCGTTCGTCCTGGCCGGGGTCGGCCGGGCCAACGGGCTTCTCCCCGGGGATGTCTTCCAGGTCTTCCTGGCCTCGTCCATCATGACCATCCTGGCGACGCCGTTCCTCATCCAGATCGGGCCCCGGCTCGCGGAAAGATCAGACAAGGCCTCGCGGGGGAGCCCCAAAAAGGAAGTCCCGGAGGGCCCGGCGGACGGTCAGCGCGAGGGCCATGTCATCATCGCCGGCTACGGCTTGAACGGCCGCAACCTGGCCAAGGTCCTCAAGGAGGCCGGGATCGGCTATGTCATCCTCGAGTTGAACCCGGAGACCGTCCGGCAGGCCGCGGCCGAGGGCGAGCCCATCATTTTCGGCGACGTCTCGAGCCGGACCATCCTCCGGGAGGCCGGGGTCCGTAAGGCCCGCGTCATGGTCTTCGCCATCTCCGATCCGCAGACGGCCCGGAGAGGGGTCCGGGCGGCCAAAGACATGAACCGGGACCTGTTCGTCATCGTCCGGGCCAGGTACGCTTCCGAGGTCGACGGCCTCATCGCTCTTGGCGCGGACGACGTCGTCCCCGAGGAGTTCGAGACGTCCATCGAGATCTTCACCCGGGTCATGGACAAGTTCCACATCCCCCCGAACATCATCAACGCCCAGGTCAAGGTCCTGCGGAGCGAATGCTACGGCCTCCTGCGAGGGACCTGCCAGGCGTTCCGCCCGGCCGCGGAGAAGATCACCGACCTGCTGTCGGCGGGGACGGCCGAAACGTTCTACGTCGGGAAGGGGACCTGGCCGGCCGGCAAGACCCTCAAAGACATCGGCCTTAGGGAAGTGACCGGGGCCACCGTCCTGGCTGTGGTCAGGGGCGAGGAGTCGTTCACGAGCCCCGGGGGGGAGTTCATGGTCGAGGCCGGGGACACCCTGATCCTGGTGGCCAACCACAGGGACATGGACGGCGCCTTCAATTACCTCAAGTCCGGACAAGCCTAGGGACGGGATCGAAATTTGAGATTACGGCGGTCCCTCCTCGGCGCGTCAATACCGGCCATGCTTCTCGTCGGTCCGACCGGGGCCGGCAAGACCCCGCTCGGCCGAAGGCTCCAAGAGACGGGCTTCGGAGGCCGGCCCTGTTCTCATTTCGATTTCGGGGCCAGGCTGAGGGAGATCTCGTTGGTCCCGCAAGCGGAGTCTCTTTTCACGCCGGTCGAGAGGGGGGTCATCCGGACCTGCCTCGAGACCGGAGCGCTGCTCGAGGACGGGGATTTCCCCATCGCCCAGAAGATCCTGGAGAACTTCGTCCGGGCCCGGGATCCCGGCCCCGGCGGTCTCATCGTCCTCAACGGTCTGCCCCGCCACCGGGCTCAGGCCGAGAGGCTGGAGGGCGTTGTCAGCATGGAGCGGATCGCGTTTCTCGACGGAACGGCCGATGTCATCCGGGAGCGACTCCGGCTTGATACGGGCGGGGATAGAGCCGGCCGGATGGATGACGCCCTCGACGCCGTCGAACGGAGGATGGCCATCTTTCGCGACCGGACCCTCCCGCTCCTTCGTTTCTATGAGGACCTGGGCGTGCCGGTCCGGCGGATCTCGGTCACGGCCCCGATGACCGCCGCGGAGATGGCGGCCGTCCTCCAAGATTTAAGTTGACAGCGTCACGGCGCTTTCATACATTCAGTATCGTCCGAACAACCTGGCGAGGAGGTCAGAATGAAAACGAGCCCTCTCATGAAGATCCTCGGCCGCGGTCTGCTCGCGGCCGCCATCCTGTTCGCGGCCGTGTCCGCCGTTCCGGCGCAAAAGGCCGTGTCCCCGGGTTCGCCGCCCGTCGCGGCCTGGACGGACGACCCGGAAAGCTGCACGTCCATCATGGCCGGCCGCCTGGCCACCGAGGACGGCTCGGTCATCACCTGCCACACCTGTGACGGCGGCTACCGCCAGTGGGTCAACATCGTCCCCGGCCGCAAGTGGCCCGAAAAGTCGATGAACAAAATTTATTCCGGCAAGATGCATACCGAGACGGTCACCGATCTCCGCGGCATCGTCCAGACCGGCGAGATCCCTCAGGTCCCGGAGACCTACCGGTTCTTCAACACGGCCTATCCGGCCATGAACGAGCACGGGCTGGCCATCGGCGAGACGACCATCGGCGGCCGCCGCGAGCTCATCAACAACGAGGGCATGTTCATGATCGAGGAGATCCAGCGGATCGTCCTCGAACGGTGCAAGACCGCCCGCGAGGCCATCAAGCTGGCCGGCGAGCTGGTCAAGGAGTACGGGTACGGCGATTACGGGGAATGCCTGACCTTCGCCGACGGCAAAGAGGTCTGGCATTTCGAGATCTTCGGGGCCGGGCCGCTCGAGAAGGGGGCCGTCTGGGCCGCCGTCCGCATCCCCGACGACCACGTCGGGGTCTCGGCCAACATCCCCCGGATCGGCGAGATCGACCTCAAGAACCCCGACCGCTACATGGCCTCGGACAACGTCTTCCAGGTAGCCCAGGACATGGGCTGGTGGGACCCGAACGGCGGCAAGCCCTTCAAGCTCTGGGAGGCCTACAGCGGCCGCAAGCCGTTCTCGACCCGCGAGTACTTCGTGCTCAGCACGCTGGCCCCTTCGCTCAAGCTCGACTTGAACGCCGCCGAGCTCCCGTTCTCGGTCAAGCCCGAGAAGAAGGTCTCAGTGCGCGACATCCTGGCCATGTACCGCGATCCCTATGCCGGGACCGATCTGGACATGACCAAGAACCTGATGGTCCAGCGGCCCCGTCCCCGGATGAAGCCGGGGGAGGGTCAACCCGAGGCC
Source organism: Candidatus Aminicenantota bacterium (assembly GCA_046496285.1). Classification (GTDB taxonomy): domain Bacteria; phylum Acidobacteriota; class Aminicenantia; order Aminicenantales; family Saccharicenantaceae; genus RBG-16-66-30. The sequence goes on along the minus strand of JAWOHF010000049.1, from coordinate 6,211 downwards.
GCTCCGGCCGCCCCTGAGATGATGCCCAGTCCGATCGCCAGCGCCTGGATGCCGCGAGACGTCATCGCCCTCGTCAACACCCTGAAACCCGGCACCGTCCAGCCGCAGCGGACCATCCCGATCTCGGGGTGCGCCTACGCCACCGTCATCCAGGTCCGGGGTTGGCTGCCGCCCGCGGTCGGGGCGGTCTGCTGGTTCGCCTTCGACAACCCGGCCATGAGCGCCCGCGTCCCGATCTTCGCCGGGGCGACCGAGCTGCCCCCGAGCTTCGAGATCTGCGCCCAGCACCACTTCCGCCTGGATTCGGCGGCCTGGGCCTTCCGCCGGGCCAACCGGCTGGCCACCTTGAAGTGGGGCCAGACCAAGAAGATCGTCGAGGACACCATTGCCGAGTTCGAGAACAAGGCCTTCGCCGACCTGCCCGTGCTCGAGAAGGAAGTCCAGCGGATCCTGGCCTCCAAGACCCCGGACAAGGAACCGTTCACGGCCGAGCAGTACCTGACGAAGTACACGAACGACATGGCCCGGGCCGCCGTCCAGAAGTATCTGGAGCTCGGGGACCGGTTCTGGATGCTCATCTCGATGAGCCTGTAGAAGAATGGGGACACGTACCGGAGGTACGTGTCCCCGTTTCGTTATCTATAGCGTGTACTTGAAGAGGTTCATGCCGGCGGGCAGCTTGGACTGCTCGCGGTAGATGTTCCAGTAATACGCCTTGGCCTCGGCCAGCTGCCCGTACAGCGGGTGGGCCGTATCCGGGACGTGGACGGCCGCGACGGCGTTCTTTTCATCGACGCACACGAGCTTCTGACAACGGTTCATGATGCCGGCCGTGCCGACGCTGGCGGCGACCACGAGCTCCCCGGCCTTGACCCGGCGGAGGAGCTCGCCGTAGGTGACGTGCCGCTCCTCGACCTTGACCCCCATGTCCTTGAGGAGGATGACCAGGCCTTGGATGGTGATCGAAGGCAGGATGAGCTCGCTCTCGGGGATCTTGACCACCGTGCCGTCCCGGAAGCCGAACAAACAGCAGGAGGAATCCCACTCCGTGACGCGGCGATCCTCGAGTGGAAGGTGCGTCTGGTCGTCGAGAAACAGGGCCGCGGCGGCCCCGGCGTCGACGTCCTTGGCGGCGTCGACGGCCTTCAGGCTGACGAGGTAGTTGATGCCGAGCTTGAGCCAGCCGGTCTTGTTGGCCCCGACGGCCCGGACCCATTGGGGGGTGACGACGCCGGTGAAGGGCTCTCCGAGATAGTTGTCGTAGCGGCAGAAGATGGCCCGGACCGAGGGCTGGGTGGGGAAGGTGACCCCCATGGACTGCTCCTCGTCGACCGTGAACGGCCGCAGGTATCCCTGGGCTCCGGCCTCGGCCATCTCCTCGAGGAAGGCCCGGATGGCCGGCACTCCGAAATACTGGCGGATGATGATCGTTTCGAGTTCCTCGACCGTCGGGACGAGCCCGACCTGCTCGCGGCTGAGATTGAAGGTGATGCCTCTCCGGAGGCGTTCCAGGTTCTTGTGCCAGTTGAGGAACAGGACCACGATCTGGCCCTTCGCATTTTTTTTGCAGAAGAAGCGGATGCCCTCGAAGCAGAGGAAGCTGGCATAGAAAATGGACCGGGACACGCCGTAAACCTTGGCATCGGCCTCGAGGATGTCGAGCTGTTTATCGGGCAGAAGATATCTCATCTGCCTCGGGGCCCACTGGACCCCTTCGAACTTGGCCATGAGGGACGCTCCTTTCCTTATTTCACGACCGGCTTGAGGTGTTCGATGAAATATTCGACCCGGGACTCCGCGTAGCGGGGGAACCGGATGCCGTGCTGCTGCTCGGGGTAGATCATCATGTCGAAGGCCTTGTTCGCCTGGAGCAGGGCCTGGGCCAGCTGGGTGGTATTGCCGGGATGGACGTTGTCGTCCACCGCGCCGTGGTGGAGGCTGAGCTTGCCCTTGAGGTTCTTGGCATAGGTCATGCAGGAGCCCTTCTCGTAGCCTTCGGGGTTGTCCTGGGGCCGGCGCATGAAGCGCTCGGTGTAGATGGTGTCGTAGTTCCGCCAGTCCGTGACGGGCGCTCCGGCGACGCCCACGTGGAAGACGTCGGGCTCTTTGAGCAGGGCCAGGCACGTAAAATAGCCGCCGTAGGAGTGGCCGGTGACCCCGACCCGGCCGGTGTCCACATAGGGCCGCTTCCCGAGGGCCTTGACGAAGGCGACGTGGTCCTCGAGCTCGACCTGCCCAAGCTTCAGATAGTGGAGGTTCTGGAAGGCCTTGCCCCGGCCCGAGACCCCGCGGTAATCGCAGACGGCGACCAGGAAGCCCAGCTGGGCCAGGGTCTGGCTGGCATCGGCCATCTTGTACGTGTTGCTGACCCCTTTGGAGCCCGGCCCGCCGTAGACAGAGAGGATGAGGGGGTACTTCTCATCGGCGTCGAAATGGGCCGGGAAGTAGAGGAGTCCGTCGAGGTCGTGCTTGCCGTCGGCCGACTTGAACGTCAAGCGCTCGGGCTTGATGAGCTTGAGGTCGGCGAACCATTCGGCCGGAACGGACCGGCCGATGACCCGGACCTCCTTCCCGTCGGCCGTGTAGAGGGTCGTCATCTGCGGCTGATCGAAGCTGGTGAAGGAATCCGTGTAGTAGTCGAATCCTGGCGAGAAGTTGACCCGGTGGGACCCGGGCTCGCGGGTCATCTTAGCGAAGGCCGTCCCGTCCAGGCGGACCTTGTAGAGATGGGTCTCCGTGCCGTTGGATTCGTGGCCCGTGAAGTAGACCCACCCCCGGGCCTCGTCGACCGCGGCCACGGATTGGGCGGGCAGCCGGGCGTTGGTCAGCTGCTTGAGAAGCTTGCCGGTCGCGAGCTCGTAGAGATAGATCTCCTTCCATCCGGTCCGTTCGGAGGTCCAGAGGAACCGTTTGTTGTCCTTGAGGAAGATGAGCTCGGTCTGCTCGTCGAGGTAGCAGGGGTCCTCGTCGGCGAACACGAGCCGGGTCTTCCCGGTGGACGGGTCGGCGGCGAAGACCTCGACCTTGTTCTGGAAGCGGTTGAGCCGGTGGTAGGTGAACTCCCGGCCGTCGTTCGTCCACTGGCCCCGGTAAAGATAGACGTCGAGGTCGTCGCCGGTCTCGAGCCGGACGATCTTTTTCGAAGCGACGTCGGCGACGAAAAGGCGGACGATGGGGTTGTTGCCGCCGGGCTTGGGATACCCCAGCAGCTCGAGGCGGGGAATGGGTTGGACGTCGTGGACGATCGGGTACTTGGTGACCGGGCGCTGGTCGAACTGCATGAAGGCGATCTGGCTCGAGTCCGGCGACCACCAGAAGGCCTGGTACTGCCCGAGCTCCTCGGGATAGACCCAGTCGGGGAACGCGTTGCGGAGGTCGTCGGTCCCGTCCGTCGTCAGCCGGGTCTCGTTGCCGTCCATATCCTTGACGTAGAGGTCGTAGTCCCGGGTGAAGGCCCGGAGCTTGAGATCGGGGGACAGGACGTCGCCGTAGGTCCGTCCGCGGACGCCGACGATGGACCGCTCGGGCTCGTAGAAAGCGAGATTCCCGGAGGAGAGCCCGTAGACGAAGGTCTTGTTGAAGCCCGAGAACTGGATGGCCGTGCCGTCGGCCAGGTACTGGAAGCGGTTGAAGAAGAGCTTGGTCTCCTTCTTGCCGAGCGCGGCGTTGACCGCGGACAGGATCCTGGCGTCGTCGAAAAGAAGCGTCTTTTCACCCGTGGCCAGGTCGACCCGCTTGAACGTGTCGTCTTCGTGAACGAAGGATGCCTTTCCGTCCGGGGTCCAGCTGAGGCCGGGCTGACCCTCCATCTTGACGAGGTTCCGCCCCTCGCGGCGCAGCTTCTCGTAGAGGGCCTTGCCGACGAGCTTGTCCTGGGCCAGGCCCTGGGCGGCGGTGGCCGCCGCCAAGGCGACGAGGACAAGGAAGGGGACGAGGGATTTCGAGACTCTTCTCATGTCATGCTCCTGTTATGGACTTAGAGATCGTTCCTGCGGGAAGAGGCATTCTACAAATTCTTGGCCGAATCTTCAAGGACCTCCTGCAAGCCGTTCAGGAATGTGTCGGCGGTCCCGGCGCTGTCGTAGTGGGCAAAGCTCGCCCGGCAGAGGGCCGGCCGCCCGAGATGGCGGAAGACGGCCGCCGAATAGTGGTTGCCGTCGGCGATCTGCAGCCCGCGCGCTTCCCAAAGCCGCTTCTTGGTCTCGGACGCGTCCTGGCCGATGATCTCGAAGGCGAAGGTCGGGACGCGTTCGGCGACCCGGCCCGGGTCGGTGATCCCATAGCACCGGAAGCGTCGCGGATCGAGCCGGCGGAGGCCGTCGAGGACGCGGGCCGTCAGGGGCTTTTCGTATTCGGCGACGGCGGTCATCGCCGATCGGAATCGGGCGGCCCTGTCCGCCAAGACCGCCTCGGGCCCGGCCGCGAGGCCCGCGAGCCAGAGGATGTATTCGAGCGCGGCCTCGAGAGAGGCCAGGGAGGCGTTGTTCAGCATGCCGGGCTCGAATTTGGCCGGGACCTCGTTCTTGGCGGTCTCGACCCGGTAGGGGAGCAGCTCCTCGAGAAGCCCGGCCTTGCCCCACAGGACCCCGAGCATGGGGCCGAAGACCTTGTATCCCGAAAAGGCCAGGAGATCACAGCCCATCTCTCCGACGTCGAGCGGACCGTGGGGGGCGTGGTGGACGGCGTCGACCGCGATGAGACAGCCGGGGGCCTTTTTTCGGACAAGGGGAGTGATCCGGCCCAAGGGAACGAGCGTACCCAGTCCGTTCGAAGCCGAGGTCACGGCCAGGACGGCCGTCCGCGCGTCGATGAGCGATAGAAGATGGTCGATGTCCAGGGTCCCGTCCTCCCGGACCCGGGCCCGGCGGATCTCCCTGCCGTGAAGCTCTCCCCAGACGGTTTCCCAGGGCGAGATGTTGGCCATGTGGTCGAGATCGGTGACGACGAGGTTGGCGTCTTCCTTGACGCGGCCGCGGAGGGCGAAGGCCAGGCTGAAAAAAGCCGCGGTCGCCGAGTTGTGGAAGCTTATTTCCCGGCCGCTTCCGGCGTGCAGGAAATCGGCGACCAGCGACCTGACCCTGTCGTGGAGACCGGCCGTGTCGCGCTCGCCCGGGAGGACCGTGCCCGGCATGGGATTCAGGCGGCCCTGGGCCTCGCGGGCCGCGTCCGCGGCGGTATCTACGGTCAGGCTCCCCGCCCCCGTGTTGAGATAGACGCGGGGATTCCCCAGGGCATCCCGGTCGATCATCGGGAAGCGGGCCCGGATCCGCGCGTGAGCGGCTTCGAAGGGAGGGGGCAGGGGCCGATTGTTCATGGCACCTCTCTTTTTATAAGGAACAACTCAATGTATTCGAACCCGACCGGAAATTCAATCGGTTTTCGCATTTTCACCGCGCCCGGTTGACTTTCCAGGACCGGATGGATTACTAATCCTGCCATGAGGAGAGTGTTATGAGAAGAGCCGTTTCGATAGGGGTCATCCTCGCCGGGATCGCGGCGTATTTCGCAGGTTGCCATACCGAGCCCAGGGCGGCATGGAAGCCCGTCGAAGGCCGCATCATGACCCGCTGGGCAGGGCATGTCATCCCGGAGCGGGCCCTTCCCGAACATCCCCGGCCCCAGATGGTCCGGCCCGACTGGGCCAACCTCAACGGCCTGTGGGATTACGCGATCATCGATCGCAACGCCGGCCGCCCGGAGGAATGGGACGGGAAGATCCTGGTCCCGTTCGCCGTGGAATCGGCCCTTTCGGGCGTCGGCCGCCCGGTCGGCGCGGACAAGGAGCTGTGGTACCGCCGCGAGCTCGCGGTCCCGCGCAAGTGGAGGGGACGCCGCGTGCTCCTTCATTTCGGGGCCGTGGACTGGGCCTGCGAGGCCTGGGTCAACGGCCGGCAGGTCGGGACCCACAAGGGCGGCTTCGACCCGTTCTCCCAGATCATCACCGCGTGGGCGGTTATCATCCTTTCGAGCCTCGCCTGCTCCCAGGGGTATGTGAGCCCGGCAGAGCTGACCGCCACCGCTGCTGTGCAAATCATGCTGGGCACGGAATTCGTCGATCCCACTGCCATCCCTACTGACGCACCGGAAATTCCGGAAGTAGTAGAAGCTCCCGCGCAGCCGGTTATTCCCACGTTCACCGATATGCCGGACGTGACCAGCACGCCCAAGCCAACGCGCACGCCTGACCCCAACGCCACCCCCAGTCCTCCGA
>JAWOHF010000034.1:0-6647 GCA_046496285.1 Candidatus Aminicenantota bacterium | reverse complement strand
TAGAGCGGCGTGTGGGGGGCGCCGTACATGATGTCGTCGGCCGGATGATAGGTGCCGGGAGTGCCCATGCCAACGGCCTCGATGCGGGCGGCGCCCGCCGTCTCGTCGACGAGCTCCAGGATGTTGGCGACGACCCGGTCCCGGCCCTTGTCCGGCTCGGACGGCCGGCGCTTGCGGGCCAGGATGGTCCGCGTCTCGTCGACCAGGCAGGCCTCGACCTTGGTCCCGCCGAGGTCGACGCCGACGGCGTAGCGCTCGATCCTTGTCATCCCGCGGCCATTGTATGCGAGGCGCCCGGCGGAAGGCAACCACGCCGGTGATCCGGGCGACCGGCTTCTTGCGCAGGGCTTCCCGTGTTCCCTTGGTATCCAGATAGATAGGGATTCGCATCGAGGTCGGTATCTGATATATTGATGGTCATTGAAATTCGCCAGGAACATGCGGACGCCCCCTCATAAGGTCAACTTCGGCTACAGGACGGTCGGCTCCGAAGAGAAAAAAAAGCTCGTCCACGACCAGTTCACGCCCATCGCCCGGACCTACGACCGGGCCGACGCTCTGTTGAGCTTCGGGCTCCATTTCCTCTGGAAGCGCGAGGTCATCCGGATCCTGCGGTTGGAGCCGGGCGAGGCCGTTCTGGACGTCTGCGGGGGCACGGCCGACCTGGCCCTGATCGCGGCCCGCCGCATCGGGCCCTCCGGGCAGGCCGTCGTCTGCGATTTCAACCGGTCCATGATGGAGACCGGCCGGAAAAAGCTCGACCGCGCCGGCATCGGCGGGCGCGCGGCCTTCGTCCAGGGCGACGCCGAAGAACTGCCGTACGCCGATTCCTCTTTCAACGCGGCCACCGTCGGCTTCGGGCTGAGGAACCTCGTCCACCTTGACCGGGGTCTCCGGGAGATCCACCGGGTCCTGAAGCCCGGCGGGCGGCTGGCGGCCCTCGAGTTCTCCCTGCCGCGGCGCCGCTGGCAGCGGTCGCTCTATGACTTCTATTCTTTTTGGCTCATGCCTCGAGCCGCCCGGATCATCACCGGGATCGACGGGCCTTTCCGCTATCTGGCCGAATCCATCCGCGTTTTCGACCCCCCGGCCGCGGTCGCCCGGCGCCTGGCCGGGGCCGGATTCATCGATATCGCCGTCCAGCCCCGGACTTTCGGGGTCGCCGTTATTTATTTCGGGCGGAAGCCCGAGGAGGTCTCTGATGCCGAAGATCGATCGTGAAGCTGCGGCCACGGCCGCCCAATGCCGCCACTACGCGATGTGCAAGATCGACTACCTGGCCACGGGGCTCTGCCCGTCGGGGCCCGAAAAGCTCTTCGTCACCTATTATCCCCAGGGAAGGATGGATCTCTACAGGGGACTCGCCGAAGGGCGGATCCCCGTCACCGAGGCGCTCCTGGACGCCGCCGATACCTGCACGCTGTGCGGCATCTGCGACGGCCAGTGCCACTTCGTGACCGGGATGCAGCCCACGTCCGTCATGCGGGCGCTCAAGGACGCCGTCGAGGAGCACCGCCGGGAAAAGGGGGAGATCGTGCGGCCTGCCGAGGACGAAACCCTGCGCCGGCTGCGGGCCATCGTCGGCCGGGACTGGGCCTCGAACGACCCGGCCGTCCTCTGGACCTACGCCGACGACCCCTTTCCCCTGGCCGGCCCGCAGCTGCCCCTCTATGTCGTCCTGCCGGGCTCGAGGGACGAGGTTGCCGCGGTCGTCCGGCTGGCCAACGAAAGGGGCCTCCCCTACGTGGTCCGAGGCAACGGCGGCAGCGTCTTCGGCTTCGTTTTCACGGACGGCATCGTTCTGGACATGAACCGGATGCGGGGGATCGAGATCGATCTGCCGAATTTCTGCGCGGCGGTGGAGCCGGGAGTCACGTCGTTCGAGCTCCAGCAGGAGGCCTTCCGGCACGGCCTGCGCATCAACGCCGCCGAACCCGCGGCCACGGTCTGCGGTAACATCGTCTGCACGGGGACTTTCTCGACCTGGTCCAACGTCTACGGGACGGCGGCCGACAATTTCATCGACATGGAATTCGTCGGCCGCGACGGCCGCGTCTTCCGGCTCAACGACAAGGCCGCCCCGAACCATTTCGCCTTCGAGCATCGGGTCGCCCCCTCTCCCGGCATCTGCACCAAAGCCTTTGTCAAGCTCCACCCGACGACCGCCGACGAGGAGGGCGTCCTGGTGCCGTTCGAAGGCTTCGACGAGGCCCTCCGGTTCGCCCGCGAGCTGGGCCAGCGGCGGATCGGTCTGGCCGTGGCCGTCCTCGGGGCCCACTACATCGCCGGCTTCCTGTCGCCCGACGAGACCCTGGCCCAAGATCTCAAGGCCGCCCTTCCGGAGGCGCTGGGCGTGAATTATATGGTCTTCTTGACCGGCGACAGCCAGGCCCGCGAGGCGGTCCGTAAGATGTCGCCGGCGGTCATCGATGCCGACCTCCTTCGCACCTTGATGCTTGGGCTGCCGAAGCTCGTCGAGCCTCAGTGGCTGGAGCTGGTCCGCGGATATCAGGGCCGCGAACGCCCCTATGAGCTCCTTTGCCGGCCCGAGATGAGGCCGCTCGTCGAGGCCGCTCTCCAACCTTCGCCCGAAACGGCTTCCTCGCGCGTACCCGAGACCCTCCGGCCTCTTTACCGGGAGCTCTACGCCCGGCCCGAGATGACCGACATGGTCTGGCTCAACATGCACCGCATCGTCAGCGCACGGATGTCCCGGCGAAAGCACATGTTCGCCTTCCTGGTCTATGTCCCGCCCGACAGGACGGACGTCGTCCACGAGATCCTCGACGGCTTTGCCGGCGTCGCCCGATCCCACGGCATCGATCACGATTTCGGGTTCTTGACGCCGATGGACCTCGGCAAGCGGGCCATCCTCGAGTACGACTACTACGTCGACCACACCGACCCGGCCGAAAGGGAAAAGATCGCCCGGGCCCTGCCGGAGCTCGACCCCTGGCTCGACCGGCTCGCCGAGCGGGTCCCCGGCGTCTTGTCCCTGAAATACGTCTTCTCCCAAGGTTGCGCGAGAAAGGACGGCTTCCTCTACCGCGTGTGATACGGGAAAAGGCGCATGAGGATCAGGGCGGAGGAACTGCGGGACGAACGGGCGGACAGGAGTTTCCGCATCCTGGTCACGGGCGGCACGGGCTTCCTCGGCAGCCACATCGCCGTGGCCCTTCTGCGGGCCGGTTGCGGGGTGACGCTCCTGGCCCGCTCGACAAGGACGCTCCCGGCCGCGGACAGGATCTCCCGTCTGGCCGACTGGTTCGGGCTCGACGAGGGGCAGCGGCAGCGCCTGGTCGTCGCCGAGGGCGACCTGCTCGACGACGGATGGGCGGAGGCCGCGCTCAGCGGCGGGAACGGTTTGGATCGAATCGACGAGATCGTCCATTGCGCTTCGAACACGGCCTTCGCCGAGCGGAAGCGGCCCGAGATCGAGGCCGCCAACATCGGCGGGCTCCGGAACATCCTCGATCTCGCCGCCCGGAGCGCCTGTTCCTTTTTCCATCATGTCAGCACGGCCTACGTTGCCGGAATGCGGACCGGGCCCTGTCCGGAGGATTGGGTCGAGTCCGGGGAATTCACGAACGTCTACGAGGAGACCAAGGCCCGGGGCGAGATCCTGGCCCGTGACATCTGCCGGCGCGAGGGCATCCGGCTCAGCGTCTACCGCCCGTCCATCGTTTACGGCGACTCCCGCACGGGCCGCACGCTGCGTTTCAACGCGCTCTACTATCCGGTCAAAGCGGCCGTCCTGCTCCGGGATATCTATGCCTCGGACATCCGGGAGCGGGGCGGGGCCAAGGCGGCCGCGATGGGCGTGAGGACCGACCCGGACGGGAGCGTTCACCTGCCCATCCGGATCGAAGTCGGCCCCCAGGGCGGCCTCAACCTCGTTCCCATCGACCACTGTGTCGAAGCCTTCATGGCCCTCAGGGAAGAGTGCCTTGACGGCGGCATCTTCCACATCGCCAACTCCCGCCCGAAGAGGATCGAGGACATCATCGGATATGCCGAGCGATTTTTCGGGATCCGGGGCATCGAGGCCTGCGGGGCGGAGGCCTTCGAGACCCTCCCCAGGAACGCCCTGGAACGGCTCTACGACTCCCATCTCGAGGCCTATCGCCCCTACATGCAGGACCGGCGGACCTTCGAATCCCTTCATTCCGGGCCCGTCCTCGAAAGGCGGGGCCTGCTCTGCCCGGAGTTCGACGAGGACATGTTCCGCCGGTGCATGAGCTTCGCCGTCGATGCGGGCTGGGGGGCGCGTTTATGGAAGACCTGAGGCCGGTCGACATCGTTCTCGCTTCGGCTTCGCCGCGGCGGCGGGAGCTGATGGCCAAGCTGGCCCCCGAGTTCCGCGTCTTCCCCGTCGATGTCGACGAATCCTCGGTCGCCGAAAGCGACCCCGTCCGTTTCGCCATCGAGGCGGCCGTGCTCAAGGCGAAAAAGGGCGGCGATCATTTCCCCTCGTCCATCGTCATCGGCGCGGACACCGTCGTCGCCCTCAACCTGCGCATCCTCGGCAAACCCGCCGACAGGGATTCGGCCCGCGCGATGCTGCAGGCGCTTTCGGGCCGCAGGCACCGGGTCATCACCGGGCTGGCCCTTTTCCGCAAGAGCGAGGACCGGCTCCTCACGGGCTACGAGCTGACCTACGTGACCTTCCGGCCCCTCACCGGGGAGATGATCGAAGGCTACCTCGACCGCGACGAATACCGGGACAAGGCCGGGGCCTACGCCGTACAGGACATCGGCGACACGTTCGTCGAGCGCATGAAGGGCGACTTCGACAACGTCGTCGGCTTCCCGACGGCCAAGGTCCGCCGGCTGCTGCGATTGTTCTCCGAGCCGCTGCGAACGGTGACCATCGGGGACCTGGAATGGTCCGGCGGCCGAGGAATCGCCGACGCGGACGGACGGACATGGCTCGTACCCGCCGCCGTGCCCGGCGACCGGGTCGTCGTTCAGGCCGTCGGCGACCGGGACCGCGCCAAGCTGGGCGAGGTCGTCCGCATGGAAGCTCCATCGCCCCATCGCGCCGAACCCGCCTGCCCCCACTTCGGGACCTGCGGCGGATGCCTCACCCAGCACCTGGACTACGGCCTGCAGCTCGAGCTCAAAGAGCGGCGGCTCCGGAAGACGTTCGCCGAGGCCGGCCTCCCGGCGTCGAGCGGCGATCTTTCTCCGGTGACCCCGTCCCCTCGCATCTATCACTATCGAAACAAGATGGAATACTCCTTCGGGGAGCGGGACGGCCGTCTCGTCATCGGCCTCAGGGAGAGAGTGACGGCCCGCCGGCAGACCTATCGCCGGACGCTCGGCCTCGCGAAATGTCCGATCTTCAGCCCGGTCGTCGAGACCGTTTTTCCGGCGGTCCTCGAGTTCGCCGCGAGGCTGGGCCTCCGGGCGTTCGAGCCGGCGACGGGCGCGGGCCATCTCCGGCACCTCGTCCTGCGCGAGGCCGAGCGGACCGGGGAGCTCATGGCCGTCCTGACGACCTCCGGGTTGGCCGACGAGGCCGTCGCCGTCCTGGCCGGGAGCGTGGCCCGGGCCGTCCCTGGACTGAAGAGCTTCGTCCACGCCGTGAGCGGCCGCCGGTCCGACGTCGTCGAGCTCATGGACATGCGTCTTCTCTTCGGCGCCCCGTTCATCGACGAGCGCGCCGCCGGGCTGACCTTCCGCATCCATCCGGCAACGTTCTTCCAGACCAACACCGGGGCCGCGGAACTTCTCTATGATCGGATCCGCAAAGAAGTCCCCCTGACCCCGGAAAGCCGGGTCTTGGGACTGTACTGCGGGAGCGGCCCCATCGAGCTCGTCCTGGCCGGAGCCGCGGGCCAGGTGACGGGCATCGACTCCTCCCCCGCCAACATCGCCAACGCCGTCGAGAACACCATTCTCAACGGCATTCTGAACGCCAGGTTCCTGCCGGGGACCGTGGAAGCCCTGCTCGCCGGCCCTCAAAAGGAGCCGGCCGATGTGCTCATCCTCGACCCCCCGCGGCCCGGGTTGACGGCCAAGGCCTTGCGCCGGGTCCTGCCCCTCGCCGTCCCGACCGTCGTCTATGTCTCCTGCAATCCCGAGGCCCTGGCCCGCGACCTCAAGGAGTTCGTCGCCGCCGGATACGCGATCAGGGCGATCGTCCCCTTCGACCTTTTCCCTCACACCCCCCACATCGAAACCCTGGCCGTCCTGGCCCGATGACAGCCCTCAGTTCAAGGTCCTTGTGGCGATGACGTCGACGCCCGTGCCGAGGACGTCGGCGATGAGGACCTGGCCGGAGCGAACGGGAGCTTCGGGCCGGAGCTTCGAGATCTCGGCCAGGATCGGGAAGATCATATCACGGGGCACGGGGCCGGTCAGCCGGACCGAGACCATCTTCGTTTTCGTGCCTTTGACGGGCATCGAGGTCGCCAGGTTGCGCTTCGGATGGAGGACTTCCTCCACGGCGAAGGGGATGCCTTTATCGCATTGATTCCCTTGGACTTGGAGCTCCTCTTCCGCGTCCTTGCGGACCTCGAGCTCGCAGCCGACCGGGCAGAGGACGCAGGTCAGGCGGTCGACGGCGCCGCCGGCCGGCCCGTTCGGAGCGCTCTTACTCACGGCAGGCCACCTCCAGATCCTCCTTTACCGCGGCCCGGACC
>JAWOHF010000031.1:0-7365 GCA_046496285.1 Candidatus Aminicenantota bacterium | reverse complement strand
CCATGTAGACTTTGCGCCGGTTCTTTTTCATCGTCCGTCCTCTCTCAATCGAAGTAGCCGTTGATCGGCCCGTAGGCGTGGTAGAAGCCGGTCAGCATGACGGTGTTGACGTCCTCGTCCTTGCGGGCGACGCCGTCCCTGACCAGCCCGAGGCCGATCTCCTTGGAGCGCCGCCCGTACTCTCGGGCCAGCTTGGCTCCGCGCGTGTCCATCTTCCGGAGCTCCTTGAAATAGCCCTCGAGGAAGTCCGCTTTGTCGGCCATGCCGATGACGGCCTTCCAGGATTTGGCCGAAACGGGCAGGGGGCCCAGTCGCTCGTCGCACCGCGCGGCGATCTCCGTGACCGGAACATAGGTTTTCGTCTCGGGATCGAAGACCCCGGCCGGGCGGCCTTTCTCGTACTTGAGAAAGCCGTCCTTCTGGGAGCCGTCCGGGAACTGGCCGCCGGCGGCCCCCATTCCGAGCATCCCGTCCACGAGCGGGCTGTGGAGCCCGTGGCCCGGGAGCCGCTCGTTCATGACCCCGAGGATGAAGCGGCAGACGTCGAGCCCGACGTAATCGACGAGCTGGAAGATGCCCATGGGCCGGACGAGGAATTCCTGGCTGACCTTGTTGATCATGTAAACGGCGTCGACGAATCCGTATTCCGCGGCCAGCCGCTCGACCTCGGCGATGCCGTGGAGGGCGTCCCTCATGAAATGCCCGTTGCCGATGAAGCCGGCCACGTCGTTCGAAGGGACGACCGTCTTGCGCAGCTTCTTGGCGTACTGGGCGGCGAACTCGGCCAGCTCGGGGAGGGTCGTCCCGGCCTGGATGACCTCGACCAGCTTCTGGACGGCCGGCGGGTTGTAGAAGTGGAAGCCGACGATCCGCCCGCCCAGCCCGATCCTCGTGTCGAGCTCGGAGATGGGGATGGACGAGGTGTTGGTCAGGAACCAGGCGTCCTTGGTGTTGTGTTCTTTGATCCCGGACAAGAGCTTGACCTTGAGGTCGGGGTTCTCGTTGACGGCCTCGAAGACCAGCGTCGAGCCGTGGGCGGCCTCGATCCGGGTCGTCGGCCGGACGAACGCCAGGACGTCCTCGACGTACTGGCGGATGATCTCCTCGTTCTCGACGAGATCGGCCCGCCCGGCATAGACGCCGCGCAGGGCGACGGTCTTTTTCTCGGCGGCCCGCAGGACCTGGTTCCGCAGGTACTTGACGAGCCCGGTCAGGGCCTTGGATGAGATGTCCACGGCGTTGAGGGTGAACTCCCGGTCCTTGTGGGCCGGGTCCAGGGCCAGGTCGGCCATCTCCAGGGCCGTCAGCAGCACGATGCCGCTGCCCATCTTCCCGGCGGCGCCCAGGACGGTGACGTTCTCGAGCCGCTCGGCGTAGCTCATGACTTGCTCCAATCGGGTTTGCGCTTCTCGAGGAAGGCCTTCATGCCCTCGGCCCCTTCGTTGCCGAAAAGAGAGCCGAACAACTCCGACTCCAGGGCACAGCCGCTCTCGAAGTCCCCGAGGACCCCTTCGCGGACGGCGCGTTTGACGAGCTTGACGGCCTTGGGGCCCTTGGAGGCGACGAGCTTGGCCAGCTCGACGGCTGTCTGGAGGAGGGCCTCGGGCTCGACGACCTTCTGGACGAGGCCCATCCGCAGGGCCTCGTCGGCCCCGATCATCTCGCCCGTCAGCAGCAGGAAGAGGGCGTTGCCCAAGCCTATGAGGCGCGGCAGCCTCTGGGTCGCGGCGTAGCCGGGGATGAGGCCCAGGTTGACCTCGGGCTGGCCGAACTTGGCCTTGGAGCTGGCGACGCGGAAGTCGCACCCCAGGGCCAGCTCCAGGCCGCCGCCGAGGGCGAAGCCGTTGATGGCCGCGATGACCGGCTTGTCGAGCAGCTCCAGCGAGCGGAACGTGGCCTGCCCGAGCCGCGAGAAGCGCGAGCCTTCCTCCGGCGTTTTGTCGACCATCTCGGCGATGTCGGCGCCGGCGACGAACGCTTTCCCCTCGCCGGTGATGACCACGGCCTTGATGTCGGCCCGCTCCCGGTACTCGGCGACCAGAGCGTCCATCTCTTCGAAGAAGCGGGTGTTCAGGGCGTTCAGGGCCTGGGGCCGGGAGACGGTGACGACGGCGACGCCGTCGGCGATCTCCTGCTTGAGGATCTCGTAGTTCATGGCATCCTCCTTATTTCGTCAAGACGGACCTGGCGATGACCAGCCGCTGGATCTCGGACGTCCCTTCGTAGATCTCTGTGATCCGCTGGTCGCGGTAGAGGCGCTCGACCTTGTATTCCTTCATGTAGCCGTAGCCGCCGTGGACCTGGAGGGCCTTGTGGCAGACCCGGTGCGACATCTCGGAGGAGAACAGCTTGATCATGGCCGCCTCGGCCGTGAACTTCCGGTCCCGCTTGTCCTTCATCCAGGCCACCCGGTAGAGCATGGACTTGGCGACCTCGACCTCGGTGGCCATGTCGGCCAGCATGAACTGGACGGCCTGCAGCTCGCAGATCGGCTTGCCGAACTGGACCCTCTCCTTCGAGTAGCGGACGGCCTCCTCGAGGGCCCCTTCGGCGATGCCGACGGCCTGAGCGGCGATGCCGATCCGCCCGCAGTCCAGAGTGGCCAAGGCGACGCTCAGGCCCTTGTTCTCCTGGCCCAGAAGATTGGACGCCGGGACCCGGCAGTCGGTGAAGACGAGCTCCGCCGTGTTCGACGTCCGGATGCCCATCTTGTTCTCGTGCTTGCCGACGGTGAACCCCGGCGTCCCCTTGGGGACCAGGATGGCCGAGATGCCCCGGGCGCCCTTCTCCCTGTCGGTGCTGAAAAAGCCGACGACCAGGTCGGCGTAGGCGCCGTTGGAGACGAAGGTCTTGGCCCCGTTGATGACGAAATCGTCGCCGTCGCGGACGGCCGTGGCCCGGACCCCGGCCGGGTCGCTCCCGGCGTCGGCTTCGGTCAGGGAGAAGCAGCCGATCCATTCCCCGGAAGTGAGCTTGGGGAGATAGGCCTTTTTCTGGTCCTCGGTGCCGTACATCATCAGGGCGTCGTTGACCAGCGAGTTCTGGACGGAGACGGCCACCGTCAGCCCGTTATCCGCTTTGCTGAACTCCATCAGGGCCCCGACATAGGCGATGGCCCCCAGGTCCGCCCCGCCGTAGGCCTCGGGGACGGTCATGCCCAGGTAGCCCAGCTCGCCCAGCTTCTTGAAGGCCTCGAGGTTGAACTCGCCCTTCTCGTCCCGTTCCTCCATACCGGGGGCCAGCTCCTTCTCGGCGAATTTCTTGGCCCCGTCGACGACCATCTTCTGCTCTTCGTTCAGTTCAAAATCCATGATGACTCCTTCCTCGGTCCGAAAATATATCGGCGCCCGCGCGCCTCCGTCACCCCTTTGAGGGCCGCCCGGCCCTGTCCCGGATGTAATCCACGATGCCTTGAAGATCGTCCCCCGGGCCGAAGACCTTGTCGATACCCAGCTCCCGGAGCTTGTCCTGGTCCTTGGTCGGGATGATGCCGCCCCCGGTCAGCAGGCGGTCGCCCAGGCCGGAGGCCTCCATGAGCTCCTTGACCCGGCGGAAGTTGGTCATGTGGGCCCCGGACAGGACGGACAGGCCGATGACGTCGGCGTCCTCGTCGACCGCGGCCCGGACGATGGACTCGGGCGACTGCTGCAGCCCGAGGTAGACGACCTCCATGCCGGCCTCGACCAGGGCCCGGGCGACGACCTTGGCGCCCCGGTCGTGGCCGTCGAGGCCGGGCTTGGCGATGATGACCTTGATCCTGCGGTCCGTCATGTTCGCATCCTCGCTTCCATCGCTAAAAGAACGGTTGTTCCCGGTATTCGCCGAAGACCTCGGTCAAGGCGTCGCTGATCTCCCCGAGGGTCGCGTAGCGGCGGGCGCAGTCGAGAAGGGGCGGCATCAGGTTCCGGCCTCCGGAGGCCGCGTCCTTGAGCCCCCGGAGGGCCTGGCCGACGGCGGCGTTGTCGCGCTCGGCGCGCAGGCGGCGCAGGCGCTCGACCTGGTCCCGCTCCACGGACTCGTCGATCTCGAGCAGGGGGATCTCCAGCGTCTGGCCGGGGTTGACGAACTCGTTGACCCCGACGTGGAACTTTTTCTTTTTCGACAACGCCATCTGGTATTCGTAGGCGGCCCGGGTGATCTCCCGCTGGAAGAAGCCCTGCTCGATGGCCGCGACGACCCCGCCGAGCTCGTCGATCTTCCGGAAGTAGCGCTCGGCCTCCTCCTCGAGGGCGTCGGTCAGCTTCTCGACGTAATAGGAGCCGCCCAGGGGGTCGATGACGTTGGCCGCGCCGCTCTCGAAGGCGATGACCTGCTGGGTCCGGAGGGCGATCTCGACGGCCTTCTCGGAGGGCAGGGCCAGGGCCTCGTCCATGGAGTTGGTGTGCAGGCTCTGGCAGCCGCCGAGCACTCCGGCCAGGGCCTCGAGGGCCGTGCGGACGACGTTGACCTCGGGCTGCTGGGCGGTCAGGCTGCAGCCGGCCGTCTGGACGTGGAACCGGCAGAGCCACGAGCGCGGGTTCTTGGCTTTGTACTTGTCGCGCATGGCCCGGGCCCAGATGCGGCGGGCGGCCCGCATCTTGGCGATCTCCTCGAAGAAGTCGAGGTGGGAGTTGAAGAAGAACGACAGCCGCGGGGCGAAGTCGTCGATGTCCATGCCGGCGGCGACGGCGTGCTCGACGTAGGCGAAGCCGTCGGCCAGGGTGAAGGCCAGCTCCTGGGCGGCCGTCGATCCGGCCTCCCGGATGTGGTAGCCGCTGATGGAGATGGTGTTCCACTGGGGGACTTCCTCGGCGCAATAGGCCATCAGGTCGGTGATCAGGCGGAGGTGGGGCTCGGGGGGGAAGATCCATTCCTTCTGGGCGATGTACTCCTTGAGGATGTCGTTCTGCAGGGTCCCCCGGAGCTCCTTGAACGGGATGCCGCGCTTCTCGGCGTTGGCCAGGAACATGGCGAAGATCCAGGCCGCCGGGGCGTTGATGGTCATCGAGGTCGAAACGCGGTCGAGGGGGATGCCGTCGAACAGGCGCTCCATGTCGGCCAGCGAAGAAACGGCCACACCGGTCTTGCCGACCTCGCCGGCCGACAGCGGATGGTCGGCGTCGCGGCCGTAGAGCGTCGGGTTGTCGAAGGCCACGGACAGGCCCGTCTGGCCCTTCTCCAGCAGGAACTTGTAGCGCTCGTTGGTCTGGTCGGCCGTGCCCATGCCCGCGAACTGGCGCATGGTCCAGAGCTTGCCCCGGTACATCGAGGGATGGACGCCGCGGGTGTAGGGATAGGCCCCCGGGTAGCCGAGCCGGGTCTCGGGGTCGTATCCCTCGAGGTCCTCCCACGAATAGAGAGGCTCGAGCGGCCGGCCGGAGAGAGAGGTGAAATCGGCGTCCCTCAGGCCGCCTTTCTCGCACTGCTCCTGCCACTTTTTTCTATTGGGGTTCTTCATGGGGCCCCCTTTCGTCGTCGATCAGGATGCGGACCCGCGAGACGGCCTCGCGGATATAGGGGTAGGGGGAACGCCGCTGCTCGAGGAGCTGGCCGACGACCGCCGGGATGACCTCGCCGGCGTTGGTCAGCGCGGCGTATTTGTCCCACAGCTCCCGGCCGATGGCCGCCCGGACCTCGCTCTCGAGGCGGGCCCGGCGTTTCTCCAGGAACAGCCCGGAAGCGACCAGCCCGTCTATGAGGCGCTCGATCTCGGCGAAGGCCTCGTCCAGGCCCCTGTCCTGGAGGGCGGAGGCCTGGATGACCGGAGGCAGCGCCTTCCTTCTCGGTCCGCCGCCGATCTCCATCAGGAACCGCAGGGAGTCAAGAAGCGTCTCTGTGCCCTGGAGGTCGGACTTGTTGACCAGGAACAGGTCGGCGGCCTCGATGATGCCGGCCTTGAGGGCCTGGATGACGTCGCCCGTCCCGGGCTGCAGGACGAGGACGACCAGGTCGGCCGAGCTCATGACGTCGAGCTCGGACTGGCCGACCCCGACCGTCTCGATGAAGATGCGGTCCAGGCCGAAGGCGTCCAGGACGTCGGCGGCGTAGGGCGTCGCCGGGGACAGTCCGCCGTGGCCCTCCCGCGAGGCCATGGACCGGATGAAGACCTGGTGATCGTCGCTCAGGCTCTGCATCCGGACCCGGTCCCCGAGGAAGGCCCCGCCGGAGAACGGACTTGTGGGGTCGACGGCCAGGACCCCGACTTTCCGCCCGGCTTGGACGGCCCGTCGGGCCAGGGCGGCCGTGACCGTGCTCTTGCCGACGCCCGGGGGGCCGGTGACGCCGATGCGGATGCCGCCCTTCTGGCGGGGGATGATCCGGTCGAGGACCTCGGGGATCGCCTGCGGGGAGTTCTCGACGGCCGAGATCAGGCGGGCGCAGGCCAGGCGGGACCCGGCGAAGAAATCCGTCCACAATTCCTGACTGACGGACGGTTTCTCCGCGTTCATGAAGCTGCGAAGGCGGCCTCTCCCCGCGCCGCCTGTGACGATGTCCCTTCTTTCGAGAAATTATTTTATATCTTTTTCCGGAGCGACCTGTCAAGGATTCAAGCCATCAGGCTGCAGATGGCGGCGACGTTGACCATGTCGTCGGCCGAGCAGCCCCGGCTGAGGTCGCAGTAGGGCCTGTTGAGGCCCTGGACGATGGGCCCGACGGCCTCGGCCCCGGCTAGGCGCTCGGTCAGCTTGTAGCCGATGTTGCCGGCGTCGAGGTCGGGGAAGACCAGGACGTTGGCCCGCCCGGCGACCGGGCTGCCCTTGCACTTGCGCTCGCCGACCGAGGCCACCAGGGCCGCGTCGGCCTGCATCTCGCCGTCGAGCAGGAGGCCGGGGGCCTTCTCTTGGGCCATCTTGGTGGCCCGGACGACCTTGTCGACGTCCTCATGGGCGGCCGAGCCCTTGGTCGAGAACGACAGCATAGCCACCCGCGGCTCCTCGCCGGTCACGGCCTGGAAGTTCTTGGCCGAGGTCACGGCGATGTCGGCCAGCTGGGCGTCGGTCGGATTGGGAACGACGGCGCAGTCGGCGTAGCAGAGGAGCTTGTCCGGGAGGACCATGATGAAGTAGCTCGAGACCGTCGAGATGCCGGGGGCCGTGCCCACGGTGTGGATGGCCGCCCGGATGACGTCCCCGGTCGAGGACATGTTGCCGCCGACGACGGCCCCGATCTTGCCGGCCGCGAGAAGAAGCCCGGCGTAGTAAAGGGGGCTGCCGGCCGCCTCGGCGGTCTGCTCGAGGGTCCATCCCTTGCCCTTTCTCTTCTCGAAGAGGATCTTGACCAGCTCGTCCTTCGCTTCGTGCGTGCCGGGGTCGACGACCGGGATGCCGCCGATGTCGATCCATACCGGGGCCGCTCTTCTTTGTTCCGGCAGGGGCGTAAGGGTGG
>JAWOHF010000228.1:0-7113 GCA_046496285.1 Candidatus Aminicenantota bacterium | reverse complement strand
GCAGTCCCCCGAGTCCAAAGAGCGGTTCGTCCGCGAGGCCCAGGCCGCCGCCGCCCTCGACCACCCCAACATCTGCACGGTCTACGAGGTCGACGAGCAGGACGGCCGGATGTATATCGCCATGGCCTATATCGACGGGATGAGCCTCAAGGCGAGGATCGCCCAGAGACCGTTCGAGATCTCCGAAGCGTTGGATGTCGCCGTTCAGGTCGCCGAGGGGCTGGGGGAAGCTCATCGCGAAGGCGTCATCCACAGGGACATCAAGCCGGCCAACATCATGCTCACGGCCAAAGGCCAGGCCAAGATCATGGATTTCGGGCTGGCCCGGTTGGAGGGCGCCGCCGACCTGACCCGAACATCCGTCGTCATGGGAACGGTGGCTTACATGTCGCCCGAGCAGGCGCTCGGCCGGAAGGTCGACCACCGCAGCGACATCTGGTCGTTCGGCTGCCTGCTCCATGAGATGCTGGCCGGCCAGGGCCCGTTCCAGGGCGGACACGAGCAGGCGATCCTGCAAGCGGTCGTCCACGGCGAACCCCGGCCCATCACCGCCGTGCGGCAGGATATTCCGGCCGGGGTCGTAAAGATCGTTGAGAGATGTCTCAAGAAAAACCCTCTTGACCGCTATCCCGATCCCGAGGCCTTGATCGGCGAACTGAGGTCAGTCGACATCGCGGAGATCGCTTCAATCCCGTCTGCGGCCGCCCCCAAGGTCACGCCCTCCATCGCCGTCCTCCCCTTCGCCGACATGAGCCCAGAGAAGGACCAGGGCCATTTCGCCGAAGGCATCGCCGAGGAGCTGATCAACGCCCTGGCCCATGTCCAGGGGCTTCGGGTCGTGGCCCGCACGTCCGCCTTCGCCGCCAAAAGCATGAATATCGACATCCGGGAGATCGGCCGCCTGCTGAGCGTCAAGGCCGTGCTCGAGGGCAGCGTCCGCAAGGCCGGCAGCCGACTGCGCGTCACGGCCCAGCTCATCGACGTCGAGGACGGCTTCCACCTCTGGTCGGAGCGCTACGACCGGGACCTGGCCGACATCTTCGCCATCCAGGACGAGATCTCCGCGGCCATCGTGGACAGCTTGAAAGTGACCTTGAAAGTCGGGGAAAAGACCACCCTCCGAAAGCGTTCCACGGAGGACCCGGAGGCTTATAGCCTCTATCTCAAGGGCCTCTACTTCTACGCTCGTCCGAGTCCCGAATCCTACGAAAAGGCCCTGAATTGTTACCGGAGCGCCATTGACAAGGACCCGAATTTCGCCATGGCCTACGCGGGCATGGCCAATATCTTCGGCGCCCTGGGCGTTATGAACTTGGCGTCTCCGGCCGAGATGTGGCCCAAGGCCAAAGCGGCCATCCAAAAGGCCCTGTCCTTGGACGAAGACCTGGCCGAGGCCCACGCCGTCGCCGCTATGCTGGCATTCTGGTATGAATGGGATTGGGACGCGGCCGGCCGGAGCTTCGATCGCGTGCTCTCCCTCAATCCGGGGGACGCCTTATCCCATGGTACGCGCGGCTGGTTCTATTTGAACAGAGGGCGTTTTGACGAGGCCGTCCGGGAGATCAAAAAGGCTCTGGAGCTCGATCCTCTCATGCCTCTCTATTATGCCTGGTCGGTCGGCCTGCATGTCGCCGTGGGAAGGCCTGATGAGGGCCTCCAGGAATTCGCCAGGGCCCTGGAGATCGACCCGAACAACGGCCTGGCCTATTTTCATGCGGGGCTGGCCTATTGTCGAAAAGGGCTTTGGGACGAGGCCATTGATACCTTGGAGAAGGGGCAAAAGCTGCTGGCCCCCTCCGGCTGGGCGGAGGGAGTGCTCGTGTTAACATACCTGAGAAAGGGGGACCGAGAAAAAGCGGCGCGGATCCTCGAGGAGATGATCGAAAACAAGAAGATCATCAAGCATACGTCGTCCGTGTGCATCGCCTGGTCGGCCGGGATCTTGGGAAAACTC
This sequence comes from Candidatus Aminicenantota bacterium, assembly GCA_046496285.1. Taxonomy (GTDB): domain Bacteria; phylum Acidobacteriota; class Aminicenantia; order Aminicenantales; family Saccharicenantaceae; genus RBG-16-66-30. The sequence continues at coordinate 5,159 of JAWOHF010000228.1, read as the reverse complement.
GACCTGGCCTTCGAATACCTGGAAAGGGCCTTTGCCGAGCGAGATACCTTGATGATCTTCATCCACGTTTATACCGAATGGATCAGCCCGGAGCTATCAGCCGATCCGCGGTTTAAAGACACCCTGGCCAGGTTGGGTTGAAACTGTAGATTTTACGCCCTCGTCTCTGATCTGGAGACGGCTCTTTATTGCGATGATCAGGCCTCGGTGCTAAAATCAGCTTGAACAAGCGGCGGCGGCGATGCGCGCCGGGAAAGAAGGGATCATGGATTTTCTCGAGAATCCCGAGTCGGCGGCGGGAGGGATCCCTTTGAAACGCGTCTGGTTTTGGGTCCTGTGTATCTTTGTCGCCTGTGTCGCCACGACCGTTTTTCTACAGAACGTTGGCCTGGCTCCGCCCATGAAGATAGTGCGGTGAAAGATTACGGGTGGGACGCGGAGCGGGCAGCGCAGTTCGAAGCGTGCGCCGGGCCGGGGCTCGTACCGGGCCGGGTCATCAAGCAGGCCCGCGACCTTTCGACGCTCATGACCCCGCTCGGCGAGTTGGCCGCTGAAGTCTCGGGCCGGTTCCGTCACGAGGCCTCCGGACCCGCTGACTTCCCGGTCGTCGGAGATTGGGCGGTCGTCGAGCCGCTCGGCGAGGACCGGGCCCTCATCCATGCCGTCCTGCCCCGGCGGAGCGCGTTCACGCGCAAGGTCGCGGGAGAGGCCGTCGCCGCCCAGATTGCGGCGGCCAATGTGGACACCGCCTTCCTGGTCAGCGGGCTCGACGGAGATCTCAACCTCCGCCGCGTCGAACGGTACCTGACGACGGCCCTGTCCGGAGGGGCCGCGCCGGTCGTCGTCCTCAACAAGGCCGATCTTCGAACCGATCTGGACAGCGTGATCGCCGAAGTGGGAACGGTGGCGCCCGGCGTGCCGGTCGTGGCTGTCAGCGCCCTCGCCGACGGCGGGCTGGACGGCCTCGCCCCCTTCCTTGTGCCGGGGAAAACGGTGGCGCTTCTCGGCTCCTCGGGCGTGGGCAAGTCGACGCTGATCAATCGCCTGCTCGGCGAGGAGCGTTTCCGCACGGGCCCGATGAGCGATGCCTCGGCGGGCCGCGGGCGGCACACAACGACCGCGCGCGAGCTGGTCCGGCTTCCCGGCGGGACCTTGCTCATCGATACGCCCGGGATGCGCGAGCTCCAGCTCTGGGCTGAGGAGGGCAGTCTCGACAGGGTTTTCGAGGATATCGAGAGGCTCGCCGCCCGATGCCGGTTTCCCGACTGCCGCCATGAGAACGAACCGGGGTGCGCGGTGCGGGCCGGGGCGGAGAACGGGAGCCTCGACGCCCGGCGGCTGGAAAGCTACCTGAAGCTCCGCCGCGAAGTGCGCTTCATGGAGTTGAAGAAGGACGCCAAGGCCCGCCGTCAACAGGAGAAGGTGGCTGGGCGGCAATTCGCGACCCGGCTCAAGGAAGTCAAGCGGAACAAGCCCCGGTATCAGTAAGCTTTGGCTTTGGATGGTCTTCGAGGACGAGCCGGCCGCGTCAGGCGCGAGAATGCCCTCCGGATACACGGCCTCGGGGGACGGGACTAGAACCTCAGGCGCAGGCTGACCAGGTTCGGCGCAATGGCAATGCTCACGCCGTCCGTCCCCCCTTTCCTGTGGAGCGTCGGGACCATATAACCGATGGCGAAGCCCACGGCCGCGCCGGCGATCACGTCGGTAGGAAAGTGCATGCCGGCCTTGAACCGGGCGGCCGCCGTAAGGGTCGCCAGAGACATGCTCGACGCCCAGACGAGCTTCGTCCCGAGCGAGGGCCCGTGGAGGTCGGCGAAGACCTTCGAGACGAACGCCGCTGCCGCGAAAGCCGCGGACGCGTGCCCAGAGAAAAAGGAGGCGCGGGGGTTGGTGCCGACAGCCAGCTTCTCCTCGACGCTCAGGCCCGGATTGTAGAGATAGGGGCGTTCCCGCCCGACCGCCGCTTTCGTCAGATACGTGGCTCCCCCCACGAACAGGGCCGTCTCCGCCATCATCGTCGCCACGGTCAGGGCGTCGGACCATCGGCCCTCGAGGAGCGGAGGGGCCGTCGCGAGGAGGAAGGTCGAACATATCAGGATATTCCGTGTGAGGTCGCTTCGATCGTCCCATTCGGGCGACCAGTTGTCCGTCGCCCCGCGGTCGAGCGCGTTGACGTCGTTCGGGTCGAGCCGGAGGATGTCCTCTGCCGAGATCGGCGCCTGCCGGCTATAGAGCGATGCCCCTATCGCCGAAAGGCCAAGGCCCGCCGGGAGCAGCCAATAGTCCCGTTCCTTGAGCTCGTAGGGGAACTCGCGACTCTGTGGGAACAGAACGCTCGCCGTCAGGAACCAAAACATGAGCGCGAAAATTGCTCCCCTTCGACGCGGGCACATGATCTTCTTCTGTTTTTTCAGGGAGCCGTTGAAAGGAGAGAAATTTTCGCTCCGGACGATGATCTCCCCGTCCATCACTACCGGCTGGCCGGGCTCCTCTAGGAATCCCCGCCGCTTCTGACGATATCGCCCGTTTTGAAGCCCGTGCCCTCCAACACTTCGGCCGAGGCGGCCGACTCGCCGACCGACGTCAGGCGGATTCTCCCGATCCTCTCTTCGCCGACGGTCAAGACCTCCACGCCGGTGGTGATCGTTTTCGGCCTGTAGACGGTGAGAACATCGCCGACTTTCAGCCCGTCTTTCGTTCCCGCTTTGATCACGAGAGTCCCGCCCTCGGCGATGATGAGATTCCCCGACCAACTCACGGGCGGCGGCGCGGCGGCTTCCCCCCCGAAATCCCTGGCCAGCTTGGCCACGGCGTCCTCGATGGCCTTGCGCGTCGCCTCCCCGAGGGGAGTGTTCTTGAAGGCGGCGAGGTTGGCGCCGAAATCGGAGCTGGAATAGCCGACCTTGAAACCGGTCCTGGAGGCGTTCGCCGTGGACCGGGTCGAAAAGAGGATCTCGCCCGTGACGGCGTCGACGATGCGCACGTCCATGCCGATGTGGGCGCTCGCCTGTCCCGCGCCGACGCGGAGGCCGCCGATGCGGACGCCGCCCTTTTCCCCGGCCTTGGAATACTCGAATTCATTGACCGTGCCGTATAGAAGGTATTGGGCGCCGAGGATCTTGCCGATCTTCGCGGCCGTCGCCGGGTCCACCCGGCCGCTGGCCCCGAAATCCTGCTCTCCGATCACGGCGTCGATCTCCTGGCGTTCGAGAATCTTGAACTTGCCTGTTTCGACAAGGGCCGTCATCATCATCTCGGCCATACCCGTCCCCAGGTCCCAGCTCGCGCTGCGCCAGTAGCTGCGGCCCCCGCCCGCCGAGGCGGTGAATTTCATGACCGCGATGCTCTTCTCGGCCGCCCGTGCTCCCGGGACCGAAATAAGAGATAAAGCGACGAAAAGTGCGAGAAACGTCACTCCGAATCCCAATGTCTTTTTTTTCATTCTTCCCTCCTTTCTTTCCACTCGTGGGGCTATTTTACCCGAGTCCGGGCTTGGGAGCAATAATTCCCTGAATCGGCCTCCTGGTCGCCCTCTCGGTCGTCCTGGCCGTAGCTCCGCTCGCCGCCCAGGCCGACAAGCTCCCCCTCGACCTCAACGCCTTCACCGGCGTCGACGAAACGTGGCCCATTGCGGGCATAAGAAGTGCGATTAAGCCGCCCGGTTCAGTTTACAAATTTTCTTTACTGCTTTATTATCAAGAAGTAGGAACAGCCAAGGCAGGTGAAGAGGTGCGCATGATGGCCAACGCGGCTCGGAGCGGGTGGAAAAATCCGGTTCTGGCGGTCGTCACGGCCGCCGTCGTGGCGATCGTCCTGCCGGCGGGATGCTGGCGCGAAGCCCCCTCCCTTAAGGAGAAGGACATGATCACCGTCTATCAGTCGTCGGTCGATCCCGGCGATCCCCACATCTGCAGCGACTCGGCGAACCGGCTGAGCCTGGTCTTCTCGATCTACGAGGCCCTCGTCAAATTGGATGATGAGGGGGTCTACCAGCCCTCTCTTGCCGAGAGCTGGGCCGTCACGGAGGATGCCCGCGCCTGGACGTTCCGGCTCAGAAACGGCGTCAAGTTCCACAACGGCGAAGTCCTGAGGGCCGACGATGTCGTGGCCACGATGGGCCGTGTGCTGGACCCGGCCATCGGCGGGGCGTTCGGGACACAGGGGGTCTACCTGAGCTATCTGGGCGACGCCGAGATCGCCAAGGTCGACGACCTGACGGTGCGGATCGTCACCGGCGAGCCCATGGCCGACCTCCTGGACCTTCTGGCCGCCATGCCGATCGGCCCGGCGAGCGCGCTGGGACTTCTGCCTCGCGAATATGTCGGCAGCGGGCCGTACCGGGTCCTGGAGCGGAAGCCCGGAGAGGCCCTTCTCGAGGCCTTTCCCGGATATTGGGGCGAGGCGCCGAAGTTCCATAGGGTTCGCTGGGTGGCCGAGCCGGACGCCGCGAAGCGCGTCGATGCCCTGCTCGCCGGGGGGGCGGACATCGTCGCCGGGGTGGAGGCCGAAGGGCGGACGAGAATCGCGGGCGCCGCGGGTGTCGCGCTCCGCGAATGGGAGAGCGGCCTGTGCGTCATCTTCATGCTCAACTGTTTCGAGGGGCCGTGCCGGGACGCGCGGGTGCGGCAGGCGCTGAACTACGCGTTGGATGTCGACGCCATCATCACCGAGGTCATGGGAGGCGCGGCGAGCCGGCTCAACGGCTACCTGACCCCGCATCATTTCGGGCACGACCCGGAGACGCCGGCCTATCCGCACGACCCGGCTAAGGCGCGAGCCCTGCTGGCCGAGGCCGGGCACCCGGACGGCCTGAAGCTCGCGTTCGACATCCCGACGACGATGCCCGACGAGGCGCCGCGGCTGGCGGAGGTCATGGCCCGGCAGCTCGCCGAAGCCGGCATCTCCGTCGAGATCGTCGCCCACGAGGACCGGGCCGGCTACTCCGAGATGGTCCGGGAGAAAAGGATCCGCGACGCCTGCTGTTTCGACTCGAGCCCGAGGAGCACGTTCCGCGTTCTGAGGGAAAAGCTCCATTCCGGACTGCGTGGCCCGTGGTGGGAGGGCTACGAGAACAAAGAGGTCGACGCCCTGATCGAGCGGGCCCAGGCCACGCTCGGGGATGCCGAGAGGCAGGACATCTACCGGCGGATCTACCG
>JAWOHF010000161.1:0-4344 GCA_046496285.1 Candidatus Aminicenantota bacterium | reverse complement strand
GTCCGCGCGGTCATCCTGGCCGGCGGGCGGGGAACGCGCTTCTGGCCGCTCGGGCGGGCGGATAAACCCAAGCAGTTCCTGCAGATCGCCGGCCGGGCGACGATGATCGAGGAGACCGTGAGGCGGATCCGTCCGCTCGTCCCTCTTCGCAAGGTCTACACGGTCGCCGACGCCGTCCAGACCCGGCGCGTCAGAAAGCTGTTCCCGGCCCTGCCGGCGGCCAACATGATCGTCGAGCCGCTGGCCAGGAACACCGGTCCCGCGCTGGCCCTGGCGACGGCCCGGATCTGGCTGGATAACCCGGAGGCTGTCGTCGTCGCCCTGCCCGCCGATCATCTCATCACAGACGAAAAACGGTTCCTGCGCAAGCTCGGGAGCGCGGTCGAGATGTCGGCCCGGGCCGGGGCCATGGTCATTTTCGGGATCCCGCCGACCTATCCGGCCACGGGATACGGCTACATCCGGTTCGAGAGGGAGCGGCCGCGGACGTGCGGGCGGGAGGCTTTCTATCCCGTCCGGGCCTTCAAGGAAAAACCGAGCGTCGAGCTGGCCGACGAGTTCCTGGCCGCCGGGGATTGCGCCTGGAACTCGGGCATATTCGTCTGGACGGCGGAGGCCTTCGCCCGCCAGGCCGAAGCGTGCGCGCCGGCCCTGTTCTCGTTCTGGAAGAAAGCCGTCGAAGCCCTGAAGTCGGGCAACCGCGGCCGGCTCCGGGCCGCCTTCGAGGGCGCCCCGGCCCTGTCCATTGATTACGCCCTCATGGAGAAGGCCGAAGGCGTGCTGGTCGCGGAGGGCGATTTCGGATGGTCGGACATCGGGGCCTGGTCGTCCCTGTTCGAAGTCTGGCCGCGGGACCGGAACGGCAACACCGCGCGCGGCGAGCTGGCCGCCCTGGATTCCAGGGGGTGCCTCGTCTGGAACCCCGGCCGGCTGACCGCGCTCGTCGGCGTCCGGAACCTGGTCGTCGTCGATACCGAGGACGCCCTTCTCGTCTGCGACGCCGATCTCGACCAGAAGGTCAAGGTTTTAGTCGAGGCCTTGGGCAAGGAGCGGGGCCGGAAGAAACTCGTCTAACGCCGAATAGGAGGGAAACATGCGAAATAGAATCCTGGCTCTGACCGACGCCATGACCGGGCAGGAGATCAAGGGCTCCTGAGCAGGTCCCCGACGGCGCGATAACGATCGAGAGGAGATCCGATGGCCGTTCCCTATTCGGCCGCGACCGTTCATGAACTCGTCCGCCTTCACTCCGAACAGAAGGTCCATCGGGCCTTCCGTGTCAGCCGCCACGAGCCGGGGACGGTCCTCGAATACGAGCTCCATGGCGTCGTTCCCGACGGGCGGGCCCGGGTCCGCCTCGAGATCGAGAGATTCGTGGGCGGAGGATACGCGGGCCAGGTCTACAAGGTCCGGCTGAGGGACGTCTCTGCTCTCGAGGGCCGGGTCGCAGGCCTGGAACCCGGCCGCGAGTACGCCCTGAAGGTCCTTGTCCCGCCCTCCGGGTTGGCCCGCGGCATCCGCGGCCTTCTCTATGCGATCGGCTTCCAGGCCCCGTTCTCTCTTCAGTCTTTGGCCTCGGCCGGCCGTTCCCAGGCCCTGTGGCAGAAGTTCATCCGCCGGGCGGCCCGGGTCGAGTGGGGCCGTGAGGACGCCGTCGTGGATGTCCTCGGGACGCTCGTCGACAGGGCGCTCGGTAGCTACGGCGAGCTCAGTGAATGGGTCGAGGGCCGCACGTGGCGACTCGAGGTGGACGACAACCTCGACGCGCGGCGCCGCTCCAAAGGCGGTCACTCGGGCCCGGCGGCCGGTTCACCCGAGTACCGCGCCAAGCGCGCCTTCATGGACCGCCTGGTCCGGCTCATGCACGAGATAGGGGCCGTCGAGCTCGCGCGTCAGTACGAATGGTGGTCGCTCAAGAGCCAGCCCAACGTCTTGAAGCGGGTCGAGGCCGAAGGCCAACCCGAGGCCGGGCTGGTCGCCGTCGATTTCCGGGCCGGCATGACCCTCCTGCCGTTCCTCCCGCAGTGCCCGGCCGATGTCAAGCTCATCCTGCGGGGTCTCGGCCGTGGCCGGCTCGTCCAGTTCGACAAGGGCGATGTCGACAAGCTCGAGCGATACGTGCACGCGCACGGGGGCGATTTCGCCGACCTGCGCCCGGCCCTGGGCCGGCTGCGTTCCGAGGACCGGGCCTATCGCGAGTCCCTCATCGACCTCACCTTTCATCACCTCCGGCTTTTCGGCCGGGGCCTGCGCCGCCGGATCATGGCCGGCTTTCGGGAGAGCTGGCGTGTCCGCGGGATCACCGACGAGCGGGCCGCTGGGCGTCTCGAGAGGAGCGCGCCCCTGTCTGCCCTTTTCCTGTCCGCCGCCTTTCTTCCGGCCCTGGCCCCCGTCCTGGCCGCTCTGGGGATCGTCACCGGCAACACCGGTTTTTTCTGGCCGGCCGGGGGACTGCTTCTTCTGCCGTTCCTGCGGCGCCTGGCGGGCCGGGCCGATCTCCGCCGGCATTATGGCCGCATGGTCGCGAGTCCCGCGTACTTCCTACGGGCGGGCCGGGCCCGGATCGCGGAAGCGTTGGTCGGCTGGGTCCGGTCGGGCCGGTCCGGGGAGGCTCGGGCCCTGCGTATCGCACGCGCCCCCCTTATCTATTTTGTGAACCTCATGTTGGCCTGGCTGCCGCCCGGGCTGCACCGGTTCCTGACCGACAAGGACCGTTTTCGCGAGCGCCTGAGGGCCCTATTCGTCCAGCCGTTCCGGCTGCTCGTGAGGCCCGCTGAGCGCGAGCGGTGGCTGCTTGACATGATCGCCCAGGGGCGGAAGAACGGGCTTCTCGGCGAGACCGAGGCCTCGGCCATCGCCGGCCAGATCAAGGAACCGTTCATCCAGAAATACCTCAAGAGCCTGGCCGTCCACCTGGCCACCCTGTTCGTGTCCGAGACCGTATTCCTGACGGCCGCCATCGTCTACGTCGTCGCCCATCCCGAGCTTCCCTGGCACCAGGCCACCCTCCGGGCGGGCCTGATCATCGGCGCGCTGAACCTTCTGCCCATCTCCCCGGGCTCGCTCGTCCGCGGGTTCTATGTCCTCGGGCTGATGATCAAGGACCGCAACTTCAAGGACTACAACATTGCCTTCGGCGTGAGCTTCCTCAAGATCGTCGGCTACCTGGCCTTCCCCATCCAGATGACCTACCGCTACCCGGACCTGGCCCGCTTCATGGCCGGGCACTGGGCCACCGAAGCGGTCCACAAGGTCCCCGTCTTCGGGGAGAAGGGGGCTTGGCTGGAGCACTTCGCCTTCGATATGTTCTACAATTACCCCCTGACCCTACGGCGGCGCGTCCGGGAAAAAGCGGCGCTGCGGGCCGGGCAAAAGGCCAGGCGGTGGCACGCGCTTGTCGTCGTCCTGGGGGCCCTCGCGGCCCTCCAAGGGCTCGAGGCCCTTTATGCGCAGGCGGCGGGCCAGCCCCCCTCCTTCAGCCGGATCTGGTGGGTGGCCGTTTTGATCCCCCTGTTCGCGGGCGCCCTGACCGCTCTGTGGGCGGGCGGCCTGTCCACAAGCAAGCGGATCGTCCTGGGCATGACGGCGGGGGCCGTCTGCGGGCTCATCTACGGCCTGGCCCCCTTCCTCCCCGCCGCGGCCCTGTCCCTCGGCGCAGAGGCCGCGCCGGGCGATGGGCCGCTTCTGATGGCCGCGGCCAGGTCGGGGATCGAAAGGCTGCTTCTTTTCGGGGCCCTGGCGCTCATCGGGGCCGCGGTCGTCGAGACCCGCCCGGTCTGACTTCCCGGTTCTTCTCCCTTTTGGAGCGCTCGTCGGGGCGGGGCTATTTCAGCTTGAGCCCAAGTTCCGTGAGCTGGTCTTCGGCGACTTCGGAGGGGGAACCGGTCATGAGGTCCAGGGCGCCCGTCGTCTTGGGAAAGGGAATGACCTCGCGGATGGATTCCTCTCCGGCCAGGAACATGACCAGCCGGTCGAAGCCGAAAGCGATCCCGCCGTGCGGCGGGGCGCCGTAACCCAGGGCGTCGAGGAAATAGCCGAATTTCCCCTCCGTTTCCTCTTCCGTGAGACCGAGAGCCCCGAAAACGCGGCGCTGCAGCGTCCGGTCGTGGATCCGGATCGATCCGCCGCCCAGCTCGACCCCGTTAAGGACCATGTCGTAGGCCTTGGCCCGGGCTTTCCCGGGGTCCGTATCCAGGAGGGGGACATCGTCCTCCACCGGAGAGGTGAACGGGTGGTGCATGGACACGAACCGCTTCTCCTCCTCGCTCCACTCGAAGAGCGGGAAGTCGGTGACCCAGCAGAACTTCAGGAGGTCCCGGCGTGAAGGGGCCTCCAGGGGCCAGG
>JAWOHF010000128.1:0-31345 GCA_046496285.1 Candidatus Aminicenantota bacterium | reverse complement strand
ATGAGCAGGCTCAGCCCTGGCGCCCGCAGCGCGAATCGGCTCTTCGTGAATTCGGGCGGGCTGCCGATGCCGGCCTCGGCCAGCAGCTCCCGGACCCGGCCGGGGAAGCTGAACGACAGCGGCCCCATCGGGAAGGCGTACCCTCCGCGCCGGAAGACGTAGCTCGTCCCTCCGGGAAGGGCTTTCTTGTCGAGGACGACGACCCGCAGGCCCGCCCGGACGAGCTTGGCCGCGGACATCAGCCCGCCGAGCCCGGCCCCGATGACGATGACGTCGTGCATGATCGCTCTCATCTTACCGAAACCCCGCCCGCCCGGCAACGAGAACGCGGGGACACGTACCGGAGGTACATGTCCCCCTTCCCACCTCGCGCCCGGCAACGAGAACGCGGGGACACGTACCGGAGGTACGTGTCCCCCTTCTCCCCGCGAGAGGAACGTCCCGAGCGTCCTGCCCAGGGAAGCGGGCCGCTCATGGCGTACGAAGCCGCGGGCGTGATACAATGCGGGCATGGGAGATGTCGTCAGCCTGATCATGGCCGGAGGCCAGGGCACGCGCCTTTTCCCGCTGACCAAGTTCCGGAGCAAGCCCGCCGTGCCCGTGGCCGGGCGCTTCCGGCTCATCGACATATCGATCTCCAACTGCATCCATTCGGGCGTCTCCAGCATTTTCGTCCTGACCCAGTTCGCCAGCCGCTCCCTCCACCGCCACATCTTCACGACTTACCGGTTCGACGACTTCCACCGGGACTTCATCACCGTCCTCTCGGCCCAGCAGACGCTCCATAACCGGAACTGGTACCAGGGCACGGCCGACGCGGTGCGGCAGAACCTGTCGGTCATCGACGATCCCAAGGCGCTGGTCCTCATCCTGTCGGGCGATCATCTCTACCGCATGGATTACCGGAAGTTCGTCGCCTTTCACGAGGACACCGGCGCCGAGATCAGCATCGCCGTGACCCCGGTCGGGGCGGAGCAGGCGCCCGAGTTCGGGGTCATGAAGGTCGACGCGGCGGGGCGGATCACGGAATTCGCCGAGAAGCCCAAGGACCCGGGCGAGATCGCCCGGATGGCGGTCGGCGAGGACGTCTTCGACCGCTTCGAGACGCCGGCCAGGGGCCGGACCCATCTGGCCTCCATGGGCGTCTATCTCTTCGACCAGGGCGTCCTGCGGGACCTCCTGGCCGGCCCGGAGCACCGGGATTTCGGCCGGGAGGTCATCCCCCACGCCATCCGCGATCGACGCGTCTTCGGCCACTTCTTCGACGGCTACTGGGAGGACATCGGGACCATCCCGAGCTTTTTCGAGGCCCACATGGACCTGACCCAACCTCTCCCCCGGTTCGATTTCTACGACGAGCGGCGCCCCGTGTTCACCCACGCCCGATTCCTGCCCGGCTCCAAGATCCTGGCTTCCGAGGTCGAGAACTCCATCCTGTGCGAGGGCAGCATCGTCGACCGCTCCCGCATCCGGCAGTCCATCGTCGGCATCCGCTCCCGGATCGGGGAGAACTCCTCGCTCGAGCGGACCGTGATGATGGGCGCCGACTACTTCGAATCGGCCCAGGACCTCGCCCAGAGCCGGGCAGCGGGGATCCCCGACATCGGCATCGGGCGCGACTGCGAGATCCGCAACGCCATCATCGACAAGAACGCCCGCGTCGGCCACGGCGTCAAGCTCGTCAACCGGGGCGGCCTGCGTTCCGAGACCGCCGAGAGCCACGTCATCGTCGAGGGCCTCATCGTCGTTCCCAAGGGCGCCGTCATCCCCGACGGTACGGTCATCTGAGCTCCGGCCGGTCCGGTCCGGACCCGAAGATCCGCTCCAGACACAGCCGGAGCTCGTCCCGTCGGAGACGGTGGTCGCGGTAGGGATCGCTCCGGTGGACGACTTCGTCCCCGATGAGAAGAAGAGTGTCGGGGACGACCGCGACCTTGAACTTCCGGAACAACAGCTTGCGCCTGTCGAACACGACCGGTTTGTCCCAGCGGTATTTTTCGAGGAAAGCGCGCAGCTCCTCGTACGGACCGAGGTGGACCCCGACCACGGCCACCGGCCAACCGTTTTGCTCGACGGCATAGCGCGCCTCGAGGAGCTCGTCAAAGCAGATCGCGCATCCCGTCGAGAAAAAGACGAGCAGGACGGCCCCGCCCCGGGTCGGGACGGCCTCCTCGAGGGAGGCACAGATGCGGGCCTCGTTGCGGTCGCGCCCGAGGCCCGGCAGAGCCCCGCCCATTCCCGCGGCGAGCAGGAAGGCCAGCGCCGGGCGGATCATCTCGCGACCTCGAAAACACCCAGCTCCCCTTCCTCGTCGAGGGCGTAGATGCGGTCGCCGTCGACCGTGAACCGGTGGATCCGGCGGGGCAAGTCGATGACGGCCTGCATCCTTCCGTCGCGGCCCAAGACCGATACGCGGCGGCCGGGGCCGAGGTCCCGGTCCTCGACCGCCTCGGGCTCCAGAAGATAGAGGCGCTCCCGGTCGAAGGCCGCCGACCAGCAGAAGCCGAGAAGGACCTTCGTGGGGCCCTTGAAGGGCAGCCGGACCGGCTTGAAAGCGTACCGCTCGTCCACCGGGACCCCTCCGAGAGCATCCCCTTTGGGCCCGAAGTGAAGCACGGCCCTCTCCTCGCTGCGAAAGACGATGAAGAAGCCGCCCGATCCGTCCGGGCAGACGAGGAACATGTTGCGGAAGGTGTCGTAGACCGGATCGCCGAACGACCGGGACTCGAGCCCCTCCCAAAGGAGCGCGCCCGAGGGGTCGAAGAGGTGGAGCATGTTCTCCCGGACGGGGCGGCCGCTCGGGTTGCTCGTGACCAAGATCGTTCTCTCGCCGAGCGCGTAGATCTTGTCCGGCGGGAAGTCGAGCCGGAAGCCGCCTTCCGGTTTCCCTTCCCGGTCCAGGATCTGGACGCGAAAGTTGAACTTGTCCGCGACGAAGATCCGTCCTCCGGAAACGCATACCCCCGAGGGGAACGAGAACTCCCCGGGGCCGGCGCCTTTGCGGCCGATCGACCGGACGAAGCTCCCGTCCTCAGCGAAGACTTTTATCGCGCAGTCCTGAGCGTCGGCGACCAGGATCATCCCCTCGTCGAACGCCAGGGCCACGGGACGGGCCAGGAAGGCGTCGTCGGGTCTCTCGCCCGGGACGGTCGTTGCGACCGCTTTCAGGTTCAGGACCGTGATGTCGGACCGAACCGCTCCCGGCGACGCCGCGAAGGAGGACATCAGGACACCGAACAGAACCGGGACAACGAACAGCATCCTGTCAGGTTTCATGGTTCAACTCCTTTCCCCCGGTCAGGGAAAAAGAGGGGGCCCCCGGAAGCGAGGGCCCCCGCCCGCTCAGATGTTCAGGTGCAGGATGCACTTGACCAGCGCGAGGTCGCAGAGCGTCAGGAACAGGGTGACCTGATACCAGGCGGCATCCATGTTCAGGGCGTGCTCCCGGCACGTCACATGCTCTTGGAAGCAACCCCCGACCTCCTCGGCGGAGGCGCTCGGCGGGAAGATCAGGACGGCGGAGAGAAGAATGAGACCGGCCAGAACCGCGACGATCAGTTTTTTCATCGGAATCTCCTTTCGCTCCCTCTAAAGCAAGCGGCGTGCCAGAGAGAGAGAAAAGAAAGCCCGGCCTAAACGCCTGATCCCCTTCGGCTTTCGAGCGGACTCCGGGCGGGCCCGGAAAACGACGTTGACATCCCCGCCCCTGAAGCGGCGTTTCGCGTCGCTCCCTTTTGACGGCCCTTATTTCAGCAGCGGGATCTTGATCCCTCTTTCTTTGGCGCAGGCGACGGCCTCGGGATAGCCGGCGTCGGCATGGCGGGCGACGCCGAGCCCCGGGTCCGCCGTCAGGACGCGTTCCAGCCGGCGGCCCATGGCCGGCGTCCCGTCGGCGACGATGACCATGCCGGCGTGGATGGACAGCCCGATGCCCACTCCCCCGCCGTGATGGACCGAGACCCACGACGCGCCGCAGACGGCGTTGAGAAGGGCGTTGAGCACGGGCCAGTCGGCGATGGCGTCGGAGCCGTCCCTCATGCCCTCGGTCTCCCGGTTCGGCGAAGCCACCGATCCCGTGTCGAGATGGTCGCGTCCGATGACGATGGGCGCGCTGATCGTCCCCTTCTTCACAAGACGGTTGATGACCGCCCCGAACCGGGCCCGCTCGCCGTAGCCGAGCCAGCAAATGCGCGCCGGCAGCCCCTGGAATTTGACCTGCTCGCGGGCCTTGCGGATCCAGCGGGCCAGAGCCTCGTCCTCGGGGAACTCCCGGACGACGGCCTCGTCGGTGGCGTAGATGTCCCGCGGTCTTCCCGAAAGCGCCGCCCAGCGGAACGGCCCCTTGCCTTGACAGAAAAGGGGGCGGATATACTCCGGGACGAAGCCCGGGATGTCGAAGGCGGCCGCGACCCCGGCTTTCTGGGCCTGGCCGCGGATATTGTTGCCGTAGTCGAAAGCCCGGGCCCCTCTTTTCCGCAGCTCGAGCATGGCCTCGACGTGGACGGCCATGGACTCGTAAGAGCGGCGGATGTACCCTTCCGGGTCCTTTTTCCTGAGAGCCAGCGCATCCTCGTATGAAAGTCCGTGGGGGACATAGCCGTTGAGCTCGTCGTGGGCCGAGGTCTGGTCAGTGAGGATATCCGGAGTGACCCCCCGGCGGACGAATTCCGGGACGACGTCGGCGGCGTTTCCGAGAAGGGCGACGGACAGGGGCCGGCCTTTTTTCATGGCTTCGCGGGCCAGGCCAAGGGCCTCGTCGAGGCTTTTCGTCATCGTGTCGACGTATTTCGTGTCCAGCCGCCTCCGGATGCGGCGGGCATCGACCTCGACGACGATGGCCACGCCGTCGTTCATGGTCACGGCCAGGGGCTGGGCGCCGCCCATGCCCCCCAATCCCGCCGTCAGGGTCAGGGTTCCCTTCAGCGAGCCCCCGAAATGCCGGCGGGCCGCTTCGGCCAGGGTCTCGTATGTCCCCTGGAGGATGCCCTGGGTCCCGATGTAGATCCAGCTCCCCGCGGTCATCTGCCCGTACATCGTCAGGCCCAAGGCTTCCAGGCGGCGGAACTCGTCCCACGTCGCCCACTTGGGCACGATCAGGGCATTGGCGATGAGGACCCGAGGCGCCTCGGAGTGGGTCTTGAAGACCGCGACCGGTTTGCCGGACTGGACGACGAGCGTCTCGTCGTTCCCGAGCTTCTTGAGGCTGGCAACGATGGCCCGAAAGGATTCCCAGTTGCGGGCCGCCTTGCCGGTCCCTCCGTAGACGATCAGCTCGCGGGGGCACTCCGCAACCTGGGGATCGAGGTTGTTCATCAGCATCCGGAGGGCGCCTTCCTGGGACCAGCCCTTTGTGTGCAGGCGGGCGCCGCGGGGGGCCCGGACCGCCGGGATCGTATCCGTGCTCTTGGGAACCATGGGCGACCTCCTGGCGGAATATATACCATATCCCCTGGGCCGGATTCAAAAAGACGGCCAAAAAAAGAGATTGACGCGGTCCTTAAAATCGGTATATTGAAGGTAGGCAAGGTTTCAATCGTCAGGCGGCGAGGGCAATGACCCAGAAACGCATCCTCATATTCAATCCATCTTCCTCGGAGGCCGAACGCCTCGCCCGGCTGGCCCGCAAGTTCGGGCCGGCATCCGTCGAGACGGCCGAGGGCAAGGTCTGGCAGGAGATCGCGGGAGAGACTGTCGCCGTCGCCGTGATAGACGCGGGGTCCGTTCTGGCCGATCCCCCCGGGACCCGGATCGAGCCCTCGACAGCCGTCCTTTTGACCGGCGCCGACCCGAACCTCCTCGAACGGGCCGCCGAGGGATTCCCTTCCGGTGTTTTCGTCGACGGCTCCCTGACCTCCCCGGAAGACCCCCGGGAAGAGACTTTCACGAGGGCCCTCGGACGGGCCTGGGACCACGCCCGCCTGAAAGCGGAAGCGGCCGCCCTCAAGCGTTCCCTCCGCCAGCAGGAAACCAAGGTCCGGGACGTGTGCACGGAGATCCGGGAGATCAAGGGGCTGCTCAACACGCGTTTCCTCCGCGAGGTCGAAAAACGGATCGCCATCGAGTCCAAGTACGTCGGGTCCCAGAAGGAGCGGCTGCGCGTCGAAGCCGTGCTCCGGAAGATCTACGGGGCGGACGACGTCAGCAGCCTCCTCGACGTCGTCCCGGACGTCCGGGACATCGTCCAGGCCGCGAGCGCCACGGTCTACATCGTCGAGGAGAACGAGACCCTGGGCCGCTACCTTAAACCGCTTGTTTGGGACAGCTCCTTTCTCTCCCATTCGGAATTCTCGAGATACATCGCCCCCCTGGACGCCCAGGATTTCGCGGCTTCCGTCGCCCGCTTCGGCCACGACGTCAACATCCACGCCATCGGGTTCGACCGGAGGCTCAGCCGCCGGTACCAGGAGCTTCTCAGGTCTCCGCTCAAGAGCCTGTTGGGCGTCCCCGTCATGCACGACCGGACGGTCATCGGCGTCGTCGAGGTCTACAACAAGACGGTCGCGGGCAGACCCGATCCCGACGGCTTCACCCCGGAGGACCAGCATATCCTCCGCGGCCTCTGCGAGCACATGGCCATCGCCATGACCAAGCTCAACCTCATCCAGTACGACGCCCTGACCGGGCTCCTCCGGCCGGAGCCGTTCTTCGAGAAGGTTCTCCAGAGGGTCAACGCCCTGGGCAAGCGTCGCCGGGAGGAGGGCTTCATGGCCCTGGTCATGGGCGACGTGGACTGGTTCAAGAACTACAACGACAGGAACGGTCACGAGGCGGGCAACAAGCTCCTCCGGGAGCTGGCCGGCATCCTCAAGATCTCCATCCGGGAAGAAGACCTTCTCTGCCGTTATGGGGGAGAGGAGTTCCTCGTCTTCCTGACCGGCGTCAAGAACCGGGATGAGTCCGCCCTGCTCACGGAGCGGATCCGGAAGAACGTCGAGGACTTCTATTTCGAGTTCCAGGAATTCCAGCCCGGGAACAACCTGACCATGTCCTTCGGCGTGACCGTGTTCCCCAGGAAGCCGAGCGATCACGCCCTCTCCAAGACCGACCTCAAGCGCCTGGCCGGTGAGGCGGACCTGGCCCTGGCCGAGGCCAAAGGCAAGCGCCGGGCCGATCTGAGGTCGACGGGGGCCGGCCCGGTCACGAAGAACCGTGTCTGCAGCTATCTCGGGGACAAGCCGGACGAGATCAGGAAGCCTTCCCGTCCTCAAGCCCCCGACGGTTTCTTCCGGGAGAAGAGGCGCTACGAGCGGATCCCCGCCTCAACGGTCCTCATGTTCCGCGAGAACAGCGCTTTCAGGATCGCCAAGACCATCAACATCAGCCTGGGAGGAGTGCGGATCGTTTCGGAAGCGAGGCTCCCTCCCGCCAAAATGCTGGATACCATCCTGGTCCTCGAAGACAAAGCCAACCTCATCCGCAGCGACGTCGTCTACTCGGAACAAGCGGAGGGCGAAACGCCGCTCTTTTATTCGGGGCTGAGGTTCCGCGAGATGGGCGACTCGGAGATCCGGGGCCTGGAAGACTACCTCTCCCATTTCCAGAAAAGGAACCTG
Organism: Candidatus Aminicenantota bacterium; assembly: GCA_046496285.1. Lineage (GTDB taxonomy): Bacteria > Acidobacteriota > Aminicenantia > Aminicenantales > Saccharicenantaceae > RBG-16-66-30. The sequence continues at coordinate 23,792 of JAWOHF010000128.1, read as the reverse complement.
CCGCTATCCTGACGGCGGGTCCATGCGGGCGGGCGGCCCGCTATTCGACGTCGAGGTCCTGCCGCAGGGATCGAAGGTACGCGATCCGGGGCTCGATCCGCGCCAGGAACGATCTCCTCATCCCCCCTATCGCTCCCGAGAAGGAGGCGAACTCCTCGGGGTTGCTCCAATTCTCCATGCTCAGACGCTCGAGGAAGCCCCGCAAGGCATCGGTGTCGAGGATCTCCCGGGTGTGGCTGGGCAGGCCCCAGGCGCTCTTCTCGCACATCTTGATGATCCTCAGGAGCAGCCCTCTCAGCCCCTCCTGCCAGTTGATGAGCTCCTGCTTGATGAAGAACTGGTCCTTGGGCGATTCGGTCAGCCCGAGCTTGAGCGAGAGCCGCCCGGCTTCCTCGAGGGTCTTGTCGACGGACTCGAAAAGCTTTTCCGGGTCGATGATGACCGTCCGGTCCTTCTGGAAATAGTGGATCTCGCCGCTGCCGTTGGCCGGCTCCGTCCGGCGGCGGGTTTCGAGTTCGGCAGCCAGGGCCCCTTCCGTCTCTTCCTCATCTTCTGCCGGCAGGACGGGGGTTTCGGGCGGGGTGGTTTCCGCGGGGGATTCCGGGACGTCGGGCCCGGGAATTTCGGGCTCGGCCGATCCGGCGACGAGGTCCTGGATCTCGGGGATCGAGAAGGGGGCCTCGCCGGCCTCGGCGTCCATCTCGGCCAGGTCGTCCCGGGCGGCCGGCTGGCCGGCCGTCATGCCGAGATCGGCGGCGGCCGACTCGGCGGCCAGCAGCTCCTTGATCTTTCTCAGCTTCTCCAGCTCCTGGTCGAGGTCCAGGTCGAGCGGCTTGGGCTCGTCCTCCATGACCTCGGCCACGATCCCGAACTTTTCCCGGAGATCGTTCTTGAGGAAGGCCGCCTTTTCCGAGGTCTTCGTCCTCAGCCCCTCGAGGCGGTCCTGGATCTCGTTGACCTTCTTGATCTCCGCGACCGTGGATCTCGCGAGGCTATCGATCTCCTCTTGGAAGCGGAGGACCTTGTCGAAGCGCTCCCGGGCCTCGCTCAGAAGGCGGCCGCGCTCCTCCTCGAACTCGCGGACCATGGCCCGGTAGTCGACGAGGACCTGCCGCTCTTGCTGGAATTCCTTCTCGATCTCGTCCTTGCGCCGCAGGGCGGCCTCTCTCTCTCTGTTGATGAGCTCTTCGAGGCCCCTGTCGACGTCGCCGAATTTCTTCTGGAGAAGCCGGTCCAGCTGGCCCTCGACCTCGTCGATGACCCGGGTGGACTCCCTGAGAAAATCGCCGTCGTGTTCCATTGACCGCTCCTTAACCTTAGCGGCTTTATTATGCGGATTCCGGGGCCCCCCTGTCAAGGAAAGAAATCGGGGCGGGCGGAGCTTGAATAAGAGGGGGGAAAAGGGTATAAAAAGCGGCGTGAGCGAAGAGCGGCTCTTGCTGGCAGAAATCGCGCGGCTCAAGAAAGAGCTGGCCCGTCATCTCCGCAGGTCCCGCGAGCTCGAAGAAGCTTACGACACGACCCTGGAGAACTTCATGGCCGCCCTGGACCTCAGGGACGTCGAGACCTACGGCCATTCCAAGACCGTGGCCCGCTACAGTCACGTCCTGGCCGAGGCTCTGGGCATCCGCGATCCGCGCGCGCTCGAGAACATCCGCAAGGGCGCCCTGCTCCACGACTCGGGGAAAATGGCCATCCCGGATTCCATCCTGAAGAAGCCCGGCGCCCTGACCCCGAAAGAGTGGGAGGTCATCAAACGGCATCCCGCCATGGGTTACGGGCTGGTCCGCGACGTCAAGCTCGTCCCGGAAGTGGGGAATATCATCCTCGGCCATCACGAACGGTTCGACGGAACGGGTTATCCGAAAGGGCTGAAGGGCGAGGCCATTCCGCTCGAGGCCCGGATCTTCGCCGTCGCCGACACCCTCGACGCCGTGACCTCCCACCGGCCCTACCGCGCGCCCCGTGACTTCCGCGTCGCCCGGCAGGAGTTGACAGGTCACGCCGGAAGCCAGTTCGACCCCCGGATCGTGGACGCTTTCTGCGGCCTCGATCTGGCCGTCTGGGAGAAGATCCGTTTCGAGACGACCCGGATCCTGCCCCCTCTCGACGACTACCGGGCCGAAATCCTTTGACCCCCCGGACGTTCTTGTTTATTCTTAGGGGGGAGATGTGAGCCATGACAAGAACAAACCCGACCTCGGTCGCGGTCCTCTACAGCTTCGTCGGGGACGATGACTATGAGATCCTCCGGCGGAAGGTGCAGAGCGGCCAGGTCGTTTCGCCGACGGGCGACATGAAGAGCCTCGAGAGCATCGCCACGGTCCGGGAGGAGATCGAGGCCATCGTCGCCGGGCTCAGGGACAAAGGCTATGACGCCCGGGCCGTCAACATCCGGGATGACTTCGGGCTCCTGCTCGGATCCCTCACGTCTCCCAGGCCCGACATCGTTTTCAACCTCGTGGAATCCTTCAACGGGGACGCCCGCCAGGAGGACCGCGTCGCCGCCCTGTACGATCTGCTCCGCATCCCTTACACGGGCTCCCCGCCCATGGCCCTGGCCATCTGCCAGCGCAAGGGGATCACCAAGCAGATCCTCGAGGCCCTGGAGATCCCCACGCCCAAGCATGCCCTGGTCAGGAAGAAACCGGTCCCGGAAGCGTTCTCCGGGCTGACCTACCCTCTGATCGTCAAACCGGCCTGGGAGGACGCCAGCCTGGGTGTCGACGAGGAGGCGGTCGTCGACGACAGGCAACACTTGGAGGACCGCGTTGACCGGATCCTGTCCGAATTCAAGCAGCCGGCGCTGGTCGAGGAGTTCATCGAAGGGCGGGAGCTCGGCGTCTCCGTGCTCGGGAACGGAAGTCCCCGGGTCCTGCCGATCGAGGAAATGGATTTCACCGGGCTTCCCGACCGCTACCGGGGGATCCTGACGTTCGAATCGAAATGGGAGCCGCTCAGCGAGATCTTCCACATGGGCCGGCTGGTCTGTCCCGCGGACCTGCCGCGGTCCGTGGAACAGGAGGCCGTCGACATCGCCCTCCGCACCTATCAGGCCCTGGGCTGCCGCGATTACGCCCGCATCGACATGCGCCTCGACAAGGACAACCGTCTCTTCGTCCTCGAAGCCAATCCCAACCCGGACCTCACCGAGGGGGTGGCGTTCATGGCCTCGGCCCAGGCGGCCGGCCTGTCCTTTTCGGACACCCTGGAGGCCATCGTCGAGGAGGCCGTGAAGCGCGGGAAGGCGGCCGGGCCGGCGGACGCCGCCTCGCCCGAAAAGAGGGAAGACAAGGCCCCGGAATGATCGATATCCGAAAGCTGCTGGCCAACGAGGAAACGAGGAAGCTCGAGGTCCTGACCACACCGGTCGGCCGTCTCGGGCTCGAGCTCCGGACCTCCCTCCTCCGCCAGCCCATCGAGAGGCACATGGCTCTCATCAAGCGGCGCGGCATCCGCCTGAAGCCCTACTTCTACCTCGGCGAGGACTGGGGCTGTGTCGCGGGGACGGCCAACATCGAGATCGGTTTCTACGACGCCGACCTCCTTCTCAAGGAGCTCAACGCGGAGATCCGCGGATGGACCAACGACGCCCGGACCGTCGACTACCTGCTCCGCCACGAGACCGGACACGCTTTCTGTTACGCCCATCGTCTCTACAAGAACAAGGCTTTCCGGAAGGCCTTCGGCGTCAAGGGCAGCTTTTTTGAAACCTACCCGGAGACCGACCGCTTCAAGCCCCATCCGTGGAGCCGGGACTTCGTCAACCCCAACCGGGATCATTACGCCCAGAAGCATCCCGACGAGGATTTTGCCGAGACCTTCGGCGTCTGGCTGACCCCCCCCGCGAATTGGAAGAAAGCCTACCGGAACAGGGCCAAGGCTCTGAGCAAGCTCCACCTCATCGGCGAGCTCGTCGCCCTGTACGGGAAAAAACCCCCGGAGGTCCCGCCCGACCCCCGCAACGTCGACGCCCCTGTCCGGTCCATCGACGCGACGGCCGCCGAAGTCCTGGGCGCGTCCCTCGCCCCCTACCGGAAGAAGGCCACCGGCTACGTCGACCCTCTGCTCAGGAAGATCGGACAATATTGCCCGCGACCGTCCGACCCGGGGCTCATCCTGCTGGCCGATGTGATCGGCGCCCACCGAGGGTTCATCATCCGGTCCCTGGCCAGGAACACGCGGGTGACCGTGACCCAGGCCTCCTACCTGGTCGCCAAGCTCCTGACAAGGGCCAGGGCCTTGCGCCTCTACATCCCTCTTTCCAAACTGGACCCCAAGCTGATCGATGTCGTCTGCCTGGCCTCCGCCCTGGCCACGCGCTACTCGGTCAATCGTAAGCTGACTTGAGACAGGCTGACCGGCCCGGGATCGTCTTAAGCCCGCCGGGCGGTGATGACCCGGGGCTTGCCGGCCAGGTCCCAGGCCGTCTCGATCTCGGTCCAGCGCCGGCCGAAGAGCGAGAGGACCCGGTCTCGCTGGCCGTCCCCGATCTCGAAGATGAGGTAGCCGCCGGTCTTCAGAAAAGAGCCGGCCCGGCGCACGAGGCGCGAGATCATCTCCAGCCCGGAATCGCCGGCCAGGAGGGCCCGGCGCGGCTCGAAATCCCGGACCTCGGCAGGCAGGCTCTCCCATTCCGGACGCGAGACGTAGGGCGGGTTGGAGAGGATGAAATCGAACCGGGACCCGGTGCCCCGGAAGGCCGAGAACAGGTCGCTCTTCAGGAATTCGACGCGCTTGACCTTGTGGAATGCGGCGTTCCTGCGGGCCACCCGGAGGGCCCGCTCAGAGATGTCGGCGGCGACGACCCGGGCCTGGGGCAATTCCCTGGCCAGGGCGATGGCGATGTTGCCGCTCCCCGTCCCGAGGTCCAGGATGGCCTCCCTCTCGCGCGTGGAAAGCTCGAGGACCTTCTCGACGATGACCTCGGTCTCCGGGCGGGGGACGAGAACGGACGGAGTGACCCTCAAGGGCATGGACCAGAACTCCTTGACGCCCGTCAGATAAGACAGCGGCACTCCCCTTCTCCTCTTCTCGACCAGGCGGAGGAACGAAGCCGCGGCCCGCGGCGGGCAGGGAGAGTCGGGGGCCGCGAAATATCTGTCCTCGGGGAGAGCGGCGGCTTTGAGCAGCAGGACTTTGGCTTCGAGGGCGGCCTGGGGGCGGCCTTCGAGGAGGGATACGCCGAGCCGGTGGAGATCGATGAGGGACTTGGACCCCGGTTCCGGGCGCTTAGTCGGGATCATCTGACGCACTCCCGAGGGCCTGCGCCTCGGCCTGGCGGATGAGCTTATCCAGGATCTCGTCGATCTCCCCGCCCAGGATGGCCTCGACGTTGTGGAAGTTCTCGTTCAAGCGATGGTCCGTGATCCGGGATTGGGGGAAATTGTAGGTCCGGATCTTCTCGCTCCTCTCCCCCGTCCCGACCTGGGACCTCCGGTTCCGAGCGATGGCATCATGCTGCTCCCTCTGGGCGATATCCATGAGCCGGGAGCGCAGGACCCGGAGCGCCTTTTCCTTGTTCCGGTGCTGGGATTTCTCGTCTTGGCAGGAGACGACCAGGCCCGAGGGCTTGTGCGTGACCCGGATGGCCGTGTAGTTCCGGTTGACGCTCTGCCCGCCCGGGCCCGAGGAGCCGAAGGCCTCGATCTTGAGGTCCTTGGGATCGAGCTTGACGTCGATGTCGTCGGCTTCCGGAAGGACGGCCACCGTGGCGGTCGAGGTGTGGATGCGGCCTGAGGCCTCCGTCCTCGGGACCCTCTGGACGCGATGGACGCCGCTCTCATACTTCAGCAGCGAATAGGCCCCCTTGCCCCGGATGTTCCCGATGGCCTCCTTGAGCCCGCCGATGGGCGAGAAGCTCGTGTCCAAGACCTCGAACTTCCAGCCCTTGATCTCGGCGAACCGGGAGTACATGCGGAACAGGTCCTGGGCGAAGAGCGAGGCCTCGTCCCCGCCGGCCCCGGCCCGGATCTCGAGGATGACGTTCTTGTCGTCGTAGGGGTCCTTGGGCAGGAGCATGGTCCGCAGCTCGGCCTCGAGGGCCCGCTTCCTGTCCTCGAGCTTCTCGGCCTCGGTCTCGGCCATCCTGCGGAAGTCGGGTTCGGTTCCGGGGTCGGAGACGAGCTGCCGGACCTCGGCCAGGTCCTTGCGGGTCTTTTTGTAATCCTTGAACTTGCGGACGACAGGCTCCAGCTCGGACCGTTCCTTGGCCAGCTCGCGGATCTTCTGGGGGCCGGAGGCCAGGGCGGAGTCGGCGAGCGAGAGCGTCAGGCGGCGGTATTTCTCCTCGATCGCCTCCAGTTCCCGGATCATCAGGCGGATTTTTTGGGCGTCTTGAGGCTCTTTTTGGTTTTCGCGGTCTTGACGGCCTTGGCAGGCTTGGCCGCTTTGGCGGGCTTGGCCTTCGCGGCGGCCTTGGCGCGCTTGATGGTCTCGGCGTCGCCGTATTTCTTCTTGAACTTCTCGACTCGGCCCGCACTGTCGATGAACTTCTGTTTTCCGGTGAAGAAGGGATGGCACTGGGAGCAGATCTCGACCCGGATCTCCTTCTTTGTGGAGCGGGTCTTGAAGGTGTTCCCGCAGGCGCAGGTCACCATGCATTCCTGGTATTGGGGATGGACGTCTTTCTTCATGGGTCGATCTCCTTGAGCGGGGATTATAGCAGATTTCAAAGGCCGCCGCAAAGCGCCGGGATGCCTTTGGACTTCCGTTCGAATTCCGCCCAGTCCACGGTGAACACCTGGTTTTTCCGGGCCGTCTTGACCGCCTCCCGGTACCCCCGCGAGTCGAAATACCCCTTGAGGGCCCGGCTCAGGGGCAGGACCTGCTCCTCGGCCGTCCACTCGTAAGGGGTCCCGTCCTCCGTTTTCAGGCAGTTCAGATGGACGACCCAAGCCAGCTGCTTGAGAGGCGAGTGGCTGAACAGGCTGCGGATGGCCAGGACCTCCCCTTCCTTGCCCGGATTCCAGAACCGGAAATAGCGCGAGAAGAGCAGGGCGTTGTGGAAATAGGCCGGGTAGGCCAGAAGACAGTCCTTGTGGGCGACCCGGCCCAGGTACATGAAAAGATGGAGGACTTTCGGGCCCAGGCTCAGGCCGGGACGGGCCTGGCCCGGCAGGGGCGTGAAGTGCTCGGAGAACTTCTGGACCGGGTTCTGGAGGGTCAGCCATTCGAAGGCCAGGGCCTTCTGGGGAGACAGGGACGGTAGGCCTTCCAAAGCGCCCTTCGGGACGAATTCGGTTTCCTTGAGCTTGATGTCGACGATCGTGTTCTCGGGTTTCGCTTCCCGGAGGAAGATCTGCAGTCTTTGGAGGGGATACTCCGACGAGTCGAGCTCGAAGGCCAGCGGCCAGAGAAACCGCTTGCGGGCTTCCTTGAAGAAGCTTCTCTTGTCGAGGACCGCCAGGACCTCCTTCATGGAGTAGCGCCCCAGGAAAAGAGAGCTGCCTTTCTTCACGGCCAGGTCGGAAAAGATCTCCCGTTCGTCGACCAAGGGGGATTCGGTCCATAAAGGGGTGGCCTTCGTTCTCTTTATCTTCATATTTCCTCTTCGTTCTCTTCCCTGACGTAAAAGGACAGGACGTCGTCGCCGAGGGTCACCCGGCGATGGAGCTTGAAGTCCCTCTCGGACGGCTTGACCCGGTAATAATGGCGCAGGACGATGAGCCCGCCCGGCTTGAGGAGCTCCCTTTTGCGAAGGACCCGGAGAGGGTTCCTCTCCTCGAGGAGCTTGTAGGGAGGGTCCAGGAAGACGAGATCGAACCGGACGTTCTTCTTGGCCAGGTCGATCGCCGCCCGGTTGAACTCCCGGTGCAGGACGACGGCCTTCTCATCGGCTTCGCACTTGGCGATGTTGGCCCGGATGACCTTGACGGCCGGGAAGAACTCGTCGACGAAGACGACCTTTTCCGCGCCCCGGCTGAGGGCCTCGAGCCCGACAGAACCCGTGCCGGCGAAGCCATCGAGGCAGACGCTGCCCTTGAGGCGGTCCCGGACGATGCTGAACAGGGCCCCCTTGACCTTGTCCTGCATGGGCCTGACCGAAAGGCTGGGCACGAGCTTCAGCCGCCGGCCCTTGTAGATGCCGCTGATGACCCGGATCATGCCGTTCTCTCTCCTGCCGCTCTCAATAGATCACGACGAGGCGGCCCGGCTGCGTCCGCAGCTTGTCCACGCCCGGGGGCAGGTCGTACCAGTCCCGAATGCTGGTGGGCTCGGCTCCCTGCAGCCGGGAGACGAAGCCGATGATGAGGTCGACGACCGAAGGGGACAGCTTCTGGGTGCCGAGGAACAGGCTGTCCAGGTCGATCCTGATGCGGCCTTCGCGGGCCTCGAACCCGGCCGAGAAGACAAGGACCTGGCGCTCGGAGAGAAACCCGCCGGCCGGGCGCTGGCCCAGAACAAGGAGGATCCGCCCTTCGACCTTGTCGTCCGCCAGCAGCTTGAATTCGGCGCTCTTGACGTAGGGTTCTTGCTCCTCGTCCAGACGAACCGCGACCCAGGCGTTGAACTCCGCTTCGGTGAAGGTCATCGACCTCGGGCCCGGGCTCGTCTGTCGCGCCTCCGTCTCGATCGTCCGGAGCGCCGCCTGGACCTTTTCGGCCTTGGCCCGGACCTCGGGGCTCAGCTCGGCGCCTCGTGCGGGCTCGAGGGCGAGGACGGCCACGAGGACCAGTGGGACCAGCTTTCTCATCATGATGAAAATTCCGACTCCATGTTAGCAGAATTCGCTCCCCGTTTCCTCTCCCTCCATCTGATCACGGCCAGGACGGTGACGATCCCAAGGATGTCGATGGCCCAGTCGAAAGGGCTTCCCCAGCGGCCCGGGACGAACGACTGGAGGAACTCGTCGAGGAACCCGTAGGCGACGGCCACGGCGCCGGCCAGGTAAACCGGGCCGGGCGACCAGCGCGGCCCCTGGAAAGCACGGAAGGCCCGGTACAAGAGAAAGGCCAGCAGCCCGTATTCCACGAAGTGGAGGCTCTTGCGAAGGACGATGTAGGCCGCCCCAAGCGTGCTGGCGGAGGCGCCCGGGAAAACCCAGCCGAAGACGGCGGCGAAGACCTCGTAGATCTTGCTGGACCCCAGGGCCCGGTTGCCCACGGGGAAGATGAAGGCCATCCAGAGCAAGGGGGGCAGGATATCCCTCACGAACCGGTTCCAGGCGAACTTCTCTCTCTTCATCGGGCCAGCGACCTCAGGTGAATACTCCGCACCTCGCGACGTTGGATCCTAATATTTTTCGAGGGCCGAACGGGACGGACGCGCCTATTATAGCCCAACACCCGGCCTCGGCCAATCCACGGGCGCCGCGGCTTCCTTGACAGTCCCCGGGGCCTCCTCTATACTTGAGTTTCCTCGAGGACGCGATCCTCGGATCGACTCGCCATGACGCAGATCGAAAAGGCCCGGAAAGGTGTTCTCTCGGCGGTCCTAAAGAAGGTCGCCGAGGCCGAGTGCATTCCCGCGGAAACGCTGGCCGGGCTCGTCGCCCGCGGGCTGGCCGTCATCCCCTTCAATCCCCGCCACTCCCCCGCCCGCCCCGCCGGCATCGGCCGCGGGCTGAGGACCAAGGTCAACGTCAACATCGGCACCTCGCGCGACTACCCGCGGCTCGCCGACGAGCTGGCCAAGGTCAAGGTCTGTCTCGACCACGGAGGGGACGCCCTGATGGACCTGAGCACGGGCGGGGACCTCGGGAAGATCCGGCGGGCCATCCTTCGCCGGGCCCCGCTGCCGCTGGGGACGGTGCCCATCTATCAGGCCGCGGTCAAGGCCATCGACGGCCGCCGCTCCATCGTCGACATGAGCGAGGAGGACCTGTTCGAGGCCATCGAGTCCCAAGCCCTGGAGGGCGTCGATTTCATGACCGTCCATTGCGGCCTGAACCTCAAGGCCGTCGATCGCCTGAAAAAGCAGGACCGGGTCGCCGACGTCGTCTCCCGAGGCGGCGCCTTTCACCTGGCCTGGATGCTCCACAACGGGAAAGAGAACCCGTTCTACGCCCGGTTCGACCGCCTGCTCGCGATCGCCCGGCGCTACGACGTCACCCTGAGCCTGGGCGACGGCCTCCGGCCCGGCTCCGTTCTCGACGCCACCGACCGCCCTCAGATCGAAGAGCTCCTGACCCTCGGCGAGCTGGTCAAGCGCGCTTGGGAGGCCGGGGTCCAGGTCATGGTCGAGGGTCCGGGCCACGTCCCGCTGGACCAGGTCGAGATGAACATCCGCCTCCAGAAGCGCGTCTGCGAGGGGGCCCCCTTCTACGTCCTGGGCCCGCTCGTCACCGACATCGCTCCCGGCTACGACCACATCGTCTCGGCCATCGGCGGGGCCCTGGCGGCGGCGGCCGGGGCCGATTTCCTGTGCTACGTGACGCCCGCCGAACACCTCGGGCTGCCCACCGTGGACGACGTCCGCGAGGGTCTTATCGCCTCGAAGATCGCCGCCCACGCCGCCGACATCGTCAAGGGCGTGCCGGGCGCGCTCCAACGCGACCTCGACATGTCCCGGGCCCGGAAGCGCCTCGACTGGGAGACCCAGAGAAAGCTGGCCATCGACCCCGCCAAGTTCGCGGCGGTCCGCAAGAAAAGGAAATCCAGATCCAAGGCCTGCTCCATGTGCGGGGATTTCTGCGCCATGCGGATCGTCAGCGAATTCCTCGGCCGCGAGCGGAAAGCCGATGGCCAGTGCTCCTAGGGGCCTTCTGTTCGGGACGGCCGGAGTCCCCCTCTCGGCCTCCGAAGATTCCACGCTGTCCGCCATCGAGCGCATCCACGCCCTCGGGCTGGACTGCCTGGAGATCGAGTTCGTCAAGGGCGTCAAGATGGGCCTGGACACGGCCGGGAAGGTCCGGGAGAAGGCCGCTTCGCTGGGCGTCCGGCTGAGCGTCCACGCCCCCTACTTCATCAACCTCAACTCGGAGGATGCCGGGAAGCGGCTGGCAAGCCAGGAGCGGATCCTCAAATCGGCCCGCGTCGGGGCCGCCTGCGGGGCGACGAGCGTCGTCTTCCACGCCGCCTTCTACGGAGCGGACCCGGCGGACAGAGCCTACGCCGCCGTCAAGAGGGAGCTCCAGACCGTCATGTCCATCCTCCGGTCCGAAAGGCTGCCCATCACCTTGCGCGTCGAGACCATGGGCAAGAGGTCGCAATTCGGCAGCCTCGACGAGGTCCTGTCCCTCTGCCGGGAGATCGACGGTCTCCAGCCCTGCCTCGACTTCTCGCACCTCCATGCCCGGGAGGGGAAGGTCAATTCCTACGAGGACTTCCACCGGGTCCTGAGCAAGGTCGCCCGCAAGCTCGGCCCCCGGGCCCTCAAGAACGTCCACATCCACATCGCCGGCATCCACTACGGCGACAAGGGCGAGATCAAGCATCTCGACCTCGAGGAGGCCGACTTCCGCTACGACGTGTGGGTCGAGGCGTTGCGCGACCTCGGCGTCGAAGGGACGGTCATCTGCGAGAGCCCCAACCTCGAAGGGGACGCCCTGATGCTCAAGAAGCTCTACCGGGCCCAGGCCGTTAAAAAAGAAGCAGGAGGGAGCCTATGAGATGGCAGGGAAGACGCAAAAGCGATAATGTCGAGGACCGGCGCGGGATCAGCGGGCGCGGGCTCGCGGTGGGGGGCGGCTTGGGCGGCGTCGTGGTCGTCATCCTCTATCTCCTTCTCGGAGGCAATCCGGGCGAGATCACCCGGAGCCTTCAGCTCGACCAGCCCTACGCGACCGGGGCCGGACAACCCCTCAGCGAGAGGGACAAGGAGATGGGCGACTTCGTGTCCGTCGTCCTGGCCGACATCGAGGACGTCTGGAGGGCCGAGTTCCAGAAGATGGGACGAACTTATGTCGAACCGAAGCTCGTCCTGTTCTCGGGCCAAGTCGATTCGGCCTGCGGCTTCGCCGGCGCATCGACGGGCCCGTTCTACTGCCCCGGGGACTCGAAGGTCTACATCGATTTGTCTTTTTTCGAGGACATGCAGCGCCGGCTCGGCGCCCCGGGCGACTTCGCCCTGGCCTATGTCCTGGCCCATGAGGTCGGTCACCATGTCCAGAACTTGCTCGGCATCAACGATCAGGTCATGTCCCAGCGGGGCCGGCTGAGCGAGCGGGACTGGAACCGGCTGATGGTCCGCATGGAGCTGCAGGCCGATTTCCTGGCCGGGGTCTGGGCCCATAATGCCCGGCAGATCACCGGCTACCTCGAGGAGGGCGACATCGAAGAGGGCCTCAACGCGGCCAGCGCGGTCGGCGACGACCGGATCATGAAGCAGACACAGGGCTACGTGGTCCCGGACGCGTTCACCCATGGCACATCCGAACAGCGCGTCCGCTGGTTCCGCAAGGGGCTGGAAACAGGCGACATCCGCCAGGGCGACACCTTCGGCGCCGCGAACCTCTGACGGCCCCGACATCCGGTTTGACCGCCCGGGCCGCGGGGCTTATAATAGCGCCTTGTCAAAAACCGGTAAGGAGAGGCACATGGTCGAAATCCGTTTCCACGGGCGCGGCGGACAGGGCACCGTCGTCGCCTCCAAGATCCTCGCCGACGCCATCGCCAACGAAGGGAACTGGGTCCAAGCCTACCCCGAGTTCGGTGTCGAGCGCCGGGGCTCGCCGGTCGTGGCCTTCATCCGCATCGATGACAAGCGTATCTACGACAAGAGCCGGATCTACGCCCCCGACCACGTCGTCGTGGTCGACCCGACGCTCGTCGAGGCCATCGACATCACCGAGGGCCTCAAGGAGGGCGGGACGATCATCATCAACAGCGACCGCAAGCCCGAGGATTTCCCGTTCCACGGAAAATTCAAGGTCCGGACCGTCAACGCCACGGAGATCGCCGTCGAGCACCGGTTGGGGACGCTGGCCGCGCCCATCGTCAACACGGCCATCACCGGGGCGGTCATCAAGATCCTGGGGTTGACCAAGCTCGACTCCCTGACCAAGGCCATCCGGGAGGGGATCGCCATCAAACCCGAGGACAACGTCAAGGCGGCCCAAGAGGCCTACGAGCGGGCCTGAGGGAGAAGCGTCATGAAAGAGAAAAAGGCCAAGAAGATCGTCTATAGGTCCGAGAGCGAGATGCCGGCCATGGTCATATCGGTCGGCTCCCAGACCCACAACCTGACCGGGGCCTGGCGGAACATCCGGCCGGAGATCGACCTCGGCAAGTGCCTCAAGTGCGGCATCTGCTGGAAATTCTGTCCCGAGCCGAGCATCGAGATCGTCGACGAGTGGCCGGTCGTGGACTACGACTACTGGAAGGGGTGCGGGATCTGCGCGGAGGAAGGCCCGGCCAAGTGCATCGTCATGGTGGAGGAGCGGAGATGAGAAAAGTCATCATGGGCAACCACGCCCTGTCCCACGGGGCCCGGCTGTCCCGGGCCCAGGTCATCTCGGCCTACCCGATCACGCCCCAGACCCAGGTCGTCGAGCTGCTGTCCGAGATGTGCGCCGACGGGGCCCTCGACGCCAAGTTCATCAAGGTCGAGTCGGAGCACTCGGCTATGGCCTCCTGCATCAGCGCCTCGGCGGTCGGGGCCCGGACCTTCACCGCGACCTCGTCCCAGGGTCTGGCCCTCATGCACGAGATGCTCCACTGGGCCTCCGGCGGCCGGCACCCGGTCGTCCTGGGCAACATCAACCGGTCCTTGGCCCCGGGCTGGTCGATCTGGACCGATCAGAACGACAGCCTTTCGGAGCGGGACACGGGCTGGATGCAGTTCTACTGCTCCTCGAACCAGGAGGTCCTGGACACGGTCATCCAAGCGTTCAAGGTCGGCGAGACCCTGATGATCCCGGCCATGGTCATCCTCGACGCCTTCGCCCTGTCCCACACCTACGAGGTCGTCGACATCCCCGATCAGGACAAGGTCGACGCCTTCCTGCCGCCGTTCAAGCCGGAGATCCGGCTGACGCCGGAGGACCCCCACGCCTTCGGCGGGCTGACCGGGCCCGAGCACTACTTCGAGCTCCGCTACAAGCTCCAGAAGGCCATGGAGAAGGCCCCGGCCCTGATCGAGAAGACGGGCCTCGAGTTCGAGAAGCTCTTCGGCCGCCGCCTGGGGCTCGTGGACGAATACAGGTGCGACGACGCCGAGCTGCTCTTCGTCTCCTCGGGAACGGCGGGTTACACGGCCAACGTGGCCGTCGACCAGCTGCGGGCGGAGGGGGTCAAGGTCGGCAACCTGCGGATGCGGGTCCTGCGGCCCTTTCCGTTCGAGACCGTCCGGAAGATCGTCGGCCAGGCGAAGAAGGTGGCCGTCGTCGACAGGAACATCTCCTACGGCTATCACGGCATTTTCTATCAGGAGGTCAAGGCGGCCCTCTACGGGGAGAAGAAGGCGCCGCCGATCTTCGGCTACATCACGGGCCTGGGAGGCCGGGACATCACGCCGGAATCGTTCAAGGAGATCGCCGCCCACGCCAGGGCCAAGGACGGGGCGGACGAGGAGATCGTCTGGATCGGAGTCAAGAGATGAAAAAAGAAAAGAAGATGACGCTGACCCTCCCCGCGGACGAGCTGATGAGCTGCGGCCACCTGGCCTGCCAGGGCTGCGGGGCGACGCTGGCCATGCGATACATGATGAAGGCCCTGGGGAAGAAGACCGTGCTTTGCATCCCGGCCTGCTGCTGGGCGGTCATCGACGGGCCCTACCCTTACTCCTGCATGGAGGTTCCCATCTACCACTGCGCCTTCGAGACGGCCGCCTCCACGGCCACGGGCGTCAAGGCCGGGCTGGAGATGACCGGCGACACGGAGACGACGGTCGTCGCCTGGGCCGGGGACGGCGGGACCTTCGACATCGGGCTCCAGGCCCTGTCCGGGGCGGCCGAGCGCAACGACGACATCATCTATGTTTGCTACGACAACGAAGCCTACATGAACACGGGCATCCAGAGGAGCTCCGCGACGCCTTACGGGGCCTGGACCACGACGACCCCGGTCAAACACTTCAAGAACCGCCCGAAAAAGGACATCGTGGCCATCATGGCCGCCCACCGCATCCCCTACATCGCCACGGCCAGCGTCTCGCACCCCGAGGACCTCTACAAGAAGATGAAGAAGGCCAAGGACATCAAGGGGACCCGCTTTTTTCACGTCTTCGCGCCCTGCCCGACGGGCTGGAAGAGCCGGCCCGACGACACCGTCAAGCTGGCCCGGATGGCCGTCCAGAACGGCTATTTCCCGCTCTTCGAGATCGAGGACGGGGAGAAGGTCACGATCAATCTCAAGCTCAAGGAGAAGAAGCCCATCGCCGACTACCTCCGGCTCCAGGGGCGCTTCCGCCATCTTTCGGAGGCCGACGTCGCGGCGATGCAGGCCGAAGTGGACGCCCGCTGGGCACGTCTCCTCAAATCCTGCTAGACAAGAAGGGGTCAAACCTACTTTTTACGTTTTTTAGTAAAAAGTAGGTTTGACCCCTTCTTCGTTTTACTCTATAATTACTATCGAGTCTATAGGAGACTAAGGAGATCGATCCCATGAGAATATCCGCCAGCAAGCTCGCGACCGTGACCTTCATCGCGGCTGTCGCCGCGTTCTTTCTGACCCTGTCCCCGGCCTGCGCCAAGGGCCAGGAGGAAACGACTCCCGCCCCCGAGTTCTCCCTGAACGACGTCGACGGCAACCCCGTCTCCCTCGCCGACTACAAGGGCAAGGTCCTGGTCCTCAACTTCTGGGCCACCTGGTGCCCTCCCTGCCGGGAGGAGATCCCCGACTTCGTCGAGGCCTACAAGAAGCACAAGGCCGACGGGCTGGAGATCCTCGGCCTGTCCGTCGACCGGATGTCCGCCGACCAGGTCCGCGCCTGGGGCCAGAAGGCCGGCATCAACTATCCCGTCGCCATGGCCACTCAGCGGGTCATCGCCGACTACGAGCCCGGCGACTACATCCCCGCTACGATCATCATCGACCGCCAGGGGCGCATCCGCCACCGCCACGTGGCCCTGATGGACGAAGAGACCCTCATCGGCCTTTTCAAGCGCTACTCGAAGTAAACCGGCCGCCGGCCCGGCCCGGCCTTCCGCTTTTCAGGCCGGCGTGTTAGAATCCTGGCGGATCATGCGCAAGGCGTCTTTCCGCTTCGCTGCCCCTCTGGCCGTCGCCACCCTCTGTGTCGCCCTGTCCGTCCCCGCTTCCGGTCAGCTCGTCCTCGGCCAATACGAGGACGAAGCCCCTCTCGCCACCTGGAACGTCTTCGGCACCTCCACGGCCGCCGGACTCGGACTCGGCGGGATCCGTCTCTCCCGGGCCTGGGACGCCTCGGTCGCGTCGACGAACCCCGCTCTTCTTACCGCCCTTCCCCGGTTATCCGGCTCCCTGACCGGCACCTACGTCATCACCGCCCTCTACCGCTTTTCCGCCGTCAACACCGGCGTCCTCTCGA
The DNA here is from genome assembly GCA_046496285.1 of Candidatus Aminicenantota bacterium. Lineage (GTDB taxonomy): Bacteria > Acidobacteriota > Aminicenantia > Aminicenantales > Saccharicenantaceae > RBG-16-66-30. Next base: position 7,403 of record JAWOHF010000128.1, on the reverse strand, counting down.
GCGCCTCGAACTTCTCGACGGGTTATCTGGCCCTCGAGTCCGGCTCGTTCTCCTATCGCTTCGGCGACTGGGCGGCCGCCTTCACGGCCGGGCTTCTCGAGAGCTACCAGCGCCCGGGCATCGACCAGAGCTATTCCGCCCTGGGCCTCGTCCGCTACGCCCTCCGCCTGGAACAGACCGGTTCCTTGAGAGGCTACACCCTGGCCCTGGCCCGCCGCTTCGGCAACCGCCTGTCCTTCGGCGCCGGGATAAACCTGGTCCGCGGCAACCTCGACCGCGCCCTCGTCGAGGAGTGGCCCGTCGAGGGCATCACCATCACCGATACGAGAGCCGAGAGGTTCGAAGGGCTGTTCCTCAACGCCGGCCTCCATCTCGCCCTGTCCCGCGGCCTCTCGGCGTCCCTCGCCGTCCGCACTCCCTACTCCAAAAAGTCCGACGCGGAGAGCCTCCTCCGCTACACGGCGTCCGACGGCGACACCGACATCCGCATCGAGGCCGAGGCCCGCAACAGCTACCGCCAGCCCCTGGTCGTCGGCGCCGGCCTCGATTCCCGCTGGTCCGAAGGCTGGAGCGCCGCCGCCGAGGTCGCCTATTTCGGCTGGTCGCGGTACGAGGTCCTCTATTTCGACGAGCCCCGCCCCCGGCCCTTCCGCGACGTCATCACCGCCGCGGCCGGCGTCGAGTACTCCCTGAAAAGCCGGTTGGGCGCGCGTCCCGCGCGCTTTCCCATCCGGCTGGGCCTCGTCTACGACCCTCAGCCCATGGACAACGTCCGTTCCTCCTATCTGTCCCTCGCTTTCGGCCTGGGCCTGCGGCTGGGCTCGCTGGCCGCCGACCTCGGCGGCCGCGTCGGCCGCGAGAGCGGCTCGGGAAACTCCCTGAAAACCGGGCGCGTCGCCCTGAGCGTGAGCTGGTTCTCCGATGACCGGTAGCCGGCTCCGGAGGTGGCCATGAAGAGATCGCCGAAGCGGCCCGCGGTCATCATCCTTCCCGTCGCCCTTTTTCTGGCCCTTGTCCCGGCCCTCCTCGCGGCCGCGGCCGACCCCGCGGATATCGTCTCCTTCGACCGGCGCCACTTCGAGTCCCGGGGCCTCGTCCGGGACGGCCTGGACCTGCTCTACGAGAAGGACGGCCGCGTTTACGCCGTGGTCACCCCCGAAGACATCGCCTCCCTCGTCTCCCGCGGCGTTCCGTTCACCATCGAGACCGCCCGCTTCGCCCCCTCCGCCGGGCCTGCGGCCTCCGCGGCCGGGGGCCTCAACGGCGCCTTCCACTCCGCCTATGAGCTCGACACGGAGCTGCGTCTCCTGGCCGACGCCCACCCCCAGCTCGTCCGTCTCCAGGAGATCGGCACCAGCCTCGAGGGCCGGCCGATCCAGGCCCTCAAGATCAGCGACAACCCCGGTCTCGACGAGGGCGAACCCGCCGTCCTCTTCCTCGGCTGCCACCACGCCCGCGAGTGGATATCGGTCGAGGTCCCCCTGCTCCTCGCCCGGCACCTGCTCGAAAGCTACGCCCTCGATCCGGAGGTCCGCAGCCTCGTCGACCGCGGGGAGATCTGGATCGTGCCCCTCGTCAACCCCGACGGCCTGGAATATTCCATCCACGTCTACCGCTACTGGAGGAAGAACAGGCGGGCCAACTCCGACGGGACCTTCGGCGTCGACCTCAACCGCAACTACGGGTACCAGTGGGGATACGACGACGTCGGCTCCAGCCCCGTTCCCGGCTCCGCCGTCTACCGGGGAACGGCGCCCTTCTCCGAACCGGAGACCGAGGCCGTCCGCCGCCTGTTCCTCAGCCGGGATTTCCGGGCCATGGTCTCCTTCCACAGCTTCTCCCAGCTCATTCTCTACCCGTGGGGCTATGTCGACCTGCCGACGGCCACGGAGGCCGAGCTCTCGACGCTCGCCCAAACCATGTCCGCCCTCATGGCCGCCGTCCGAGGCGCGGTCTATGTCCCGGGGCGGGCCTCGGCCTCCCTCTACACGACCAACGGCGACACCGCGGACTGGACCTTCGGCGTCTCCGGCGTGCCGTCCTTCACCGTCGAGCTGCCCCCCGAAGACACGGCCGGGGGCGGCTTCTTCAACGCCGAGGCGGAGATCGAGGCCGTCTTCCGGGAGAACCTGCCGGCCATGCTTTTCCTCACGAACTACGCCCTCCTGTCGTCGCCGGACGGCGGGATCCGGCCCCGGCTCCCGGGCACGCTCCGGAGATCGCCGCCCCGGCTCCCGCTCATCAAAAGGATTGACAGGGACGTTCCCTATGCCATAAATAGGCATTGAGTTAGACAGAAGGACGACGTCTTGCTTTCCGCGTTTCAGACCCTGCAAGAGACACCCGACATAGCGAAAGAGGGTCTGCCCTTCTGGATCCTGTGGTTCCTCCTGCTGATCATCCTCATCCTCATGATGTTCATCTTCCTGCGGGACAAGGACCTCCGGCGGCGGATCAGCTCGTTCCTTTCCGGAGCCCGGCGCCGCATGGCCCGGCTCCGTCTCCAGGGCAAGCTCAGGAAGGAGAAGGAAAAGAAGGTCTCCCTCTGGAAAGAGCTGGGAAAGACCGCCTGGCATGAGGACATCCGGGCCGACTGTGTCGAGACCGAGTTCGAAAAACTGGCCGGGATCGAGGAGGAGACCGGGCGTCTCCAGAAGACCTGGCACGACGTCTACTCGCGGATCGAAGCCCTGGGCCGCGAGCACGAGGCCTCTATCCGCAGCTTCAGGGCCCGCGTCGAAGAGCTGGAGAAGGACCGGCGGCCTCACGACGAAGAGCTGAAGGCCCTGCTCTCCAAGCGGAGCGAGGTCCGCGAGGCCCTCGAGGCGGCCCTGCGGGAGCTCGGGATCGAGGAGGGCCAGGTCAAGGCCGCCGACAAGGAGATCCGGTCCTTCAACGAGAGGATCCCCCGCCTCGAAATAGAACGGCGCCACCTGGACTTGAGGATCGAAAAGGTGGAAGCCCGTGTCCAGGCCGTCAACCACCGGGTCCGCAAAGCCGGGGACGAGCAGAAGGAGCTTCTTTGGGCCCAGGAAAAAGAGATCCGGGAGTGGCAGAAGAACAAGGAGCGGCTGCAGGACAGGATCGTCGAGAACAAGCGCCTGATGGAACCCCTCTTCGAAAGCGCCGGCCGGGCGCTCGACGAGGCCCGCGTCGAGAACGAAGAGCTGGCCGTCGTCTACTTCCAGATCGACAGCGTCAACAAGGCCGTCGCCGAGTGCGAATCGCGCATCGAATACCTCAAGTGAGCCGTCCCCGCCCCTGGCCCAAGCCCCGCGTCCTCGTTCACGCCTGCTGCGCGCCCGACGCCCTGTACGTCTTCGAGGTCCTCGGGCAAGGCCACGACGTGACGGGCTTTTTCTCGAACTCCAACATCCACCCCCGCCAAGAGTACGAGCTGCGGCTCGGGGAGGCCTGCAAAGTGGCCGGCCTGCTCGGCGTCCCCCTGATCGAGGACGCCTACGATCCGGACCGCTGGCTGGCCGTCACCGGGAAATTCAAGGACGAGCCCGAGAAGGGCCGGCGTTGCGATGTCTGCTACGCCCTCCGGCTCGAAAGGACGGCCGAGCGGGCGGCCCGGGACGGGTTCGACCTCTTCGCCACGGTCATGAGCCTCAGCCCTTGGAAGAAGGCGGCGGTCCTGAACCGCATCGGCCGCCAGTTCGGGGCCCGGTACGGGGTCCGGTTCCTGGAGGCCGATTTCAAGAAGAAGGACGGCTTTAAAAAGAGCGTCGAGCTCAGCCGGGCCCGCGACCTCTATCGCCAGAGCTATTGCGGCTGTATCTACAGTATGCGGGCCGCGAAGGGCCGGGACAGGTGAAGAGGGAGGCTCGCTCCGCGATTGAGAGCCGCCGCGCGGCGGCCCGCATCTTCGTTTTCGGCGTCGTTCAGGGCGTCGGGTTCCGGCCGACGGTATTTCGTCTCGCCCGCGGCCTGGGGCTTGCGGGCTGGGTCAAGAACGCCGGGTCCGGGGTCGAGATCCACGTCGAGGGCCCGGCCGCCGCTGTCCGTTCCCGGTTCGTCGCTTCCCTGGAAAAGAACTTGCCGCCCTTGGCCCGGATCGAAAAGCTGGAGATCCGCCCGGCGGCGTTTCGCGGCTGTCGGGGATTCTCCATTCGCAAGACCCGGGAAACCGGAGGATTCGTCTTCATCTCGCCCGACATCGCCACCTGCCCCGAATGCCTCGAGGAGATCGGTTCGGCCGGCGGACGGCGCTTCCGGTATCCCTTCACGAATTGCACCAACTGCGGACCCCGCTACACCATCGTCCGCGATCTGCCTTATGACCGGCTCAAGACGACCATGTCCGGGTTCGCCATGTGCCCGGACTGCCGCCGGGAATACGAGGACCCCCTCGACCGCCGTCACCACGCCCAGCCCATCGCCTGTCCGGTCTGCGGCCCCAGGCTGATCCTCAAGGACGCCCGGACTGGGCGCACCGTGCCCGGAGGCGTCGACGAAGCCGCGGCCCTCATCAGGGCCGGACGGGTATTGGCCGTCAAAGGGCTCGGCGGATTCCACCTCGTCTGCGACCCCATGAGCCCGAAGGCCGTCCGTCGCCTGCGCCGGGTCAAGGCCCGCCGGACCAAGCCCCTGGCCCTGATGGCCCGGGACGCGGCCGTGGCGGCCCGCTACGCGGTCATCGGCCCGGACGAGCGCCGGCTTCTCGTCTCCCCCAGCCGTCCCGTCGTCCTCCTGAAGAAGAGAACCGACATCCCTCTCATCGCCCCGGGCCTCGACGAGCTCGGCTTCATGCTCCCCTACACGCCCCTTCACCACCTCCTGCTCGAGCGGCTCGGGCTCATCGTGGCCACGAGCTCCAATCTCAAGGACGCCCCGATCATGAAGGACGAAGGGGAAGGGATCAGGGACCTGTGCGACCACGTGCTGACCCACGACCGGCCCATCGCCATGCGGGCCGACGACTCCGTGGTCAAGGTCGCCCGGGGCCGGACCCTTTTCGTCCGCCGGGCCCGCGGGTATGTCCCCCACCCCCAGCCGGTCCCCGAGGCGTTGCGCATCAAGGGCTCGATCGTGGCCCTGGGCGGCGAGCTCAAGAACACGATCTCCGTGTACAAGAACGGCTATGTCGTCACCAGCCAGTTCCTCGGCGACCTCGACGACTACCGGAACCTCGGCTACTTCGAGGAGACCCTGGCCCACCTCCGGCGCCTGTTCGGGGTCGAGCCCGAGGCGGTCGTCACCGACCTCCACCCCGATTTCCGGACGACCCGTTTCGCGGCCGGGATGGGCATTCCCCATTACCGCGTCCAGCACCACTACGCCCATGTCCTGGCCCCTCTTCTCGAGCACGGGCTCTATCCGAAGCGGCGGGTCCTGGGGGTCGCCCTGGACGGATACGGTTACGGGGAGGACGGCACAGCCTGGGGCGGGGAGTTCCTGCTCGCCGATTACCGGTCCTATGAGCGCCTGGCCCATTTCAAACCCGTGCCCCTGCCGGGGGGCGACCTCGCGGCCAGGGAGCCGTGGCGCATGGCCCTATCGCACCTGCATGACGCGTTCGGGCCGGAGCTCGGAGGCGTCGACGCTTTCCCGGGGATCGGGAGGGAACGGGTCCGGTCCGTGCTGGCCATGGTCCGGAAAGGGATCCGGAGCCCTCTGGCTTCGAGCTGCGGGCGCCTTTTCGACGCCGTCTCCTGGCTTTGCGGCCTGGCCCCGGAGCGGATGGAGTTCGAGGCCGAGGCGGCCATGCGGCTCGAGGCCGCGGCCGGCGCGGCCCGCAACGTCCGGGGAACCTATCCCGCCGCCGTCTCGCCGTACGAACAGGGCCTGCCGATGATCATCTCGTTCGGGCCGCTCATCGCCGCGGTCGTCCGCGATATCGGGAACGGCCTGCCCGCGGCCGCGGTCGCGGCCAAGTTCCACGACAGCCTGGCCGCGCTCATCGTCAGGGTCGCCGGGAAGGCGAGGGACGCGCACGGGACGGACACGGTCGTCCTGACGGGAGGGGTCTTTCTCAACAAGAGGCTTCTCGAAAGGACCGAAGCACGACTGGCCGCCGCGGGGTTCCGGACGCTCCGGCCGTTGCTCTATTCCCCGAGCGACGAGTCGTTGTCGCTCGGCCAGATCGCCTGGGGTTTGGCCCGCCTTGCCGCGGAGGGCCGGCGGAGGACGGGTTAGGCCTCGGGTTCCTCCGGACCGCCTTCGGCGGCCTCCTCGGCCTGGAACCTTATCCCGCCGACCAGGGACATGATGCCGTTGGAAACGAGCGCCGTCAGGACCCCGCCCACGCCGAAGATCGCAAAGCCCGCGACACCGCCGAGGACGGTGAACACCAAGCCGCCGGGGAGCTTTCCCTGGATGTCGGCGAAAAAGGCGGGCAGGCCGGCGATGAATCCGGGGAAGAGGCTGGTCACGCCGACGACGAGGCCTGCCAGAATGCCCGCGAACAGGCCTGTGATCCCGAAGAACCAGAAGAACGAGCCGACATGGCACGCCCGGACGACGAGGGCCCGGGGGCCTCGAAGGGGCGAGGGCACGGCGTCCCGAGCGGCCGCGGACCCGGCGCCCATGATCGTCGACGGACCCTCCTCCGGCTCTTTCTCGTCGGGGCGGCTGCCGCAGCGGACGCAGAACTCGGCTTCCAGGTCGTTCTCGAAGCCGCAGGAGATGCAGACGGCCTTGCGCTCGAGCAGGGAGGGCGGTTTGGCCTGGGTCCACCCGCCGCCGTCGAAGCAATACCAGTGGCCGCTCTGGGCGCCGATCATCCAGAAGCGGCCCTCCTCGTCCTTGATGCGGAGCTGCTTCAGGCTGTCGATGTACTCATCTTTGGAGATCGTTTTGTCGCGGAATTTCCGGCTCAGACGAGCGAACGTTTCCTCGACTTCCCGGAACCGGTCACCCATGTCGGCCTCCTTTTATCCTCCGCTTCCTTTTACCATACAACATATGTCTTTTCAATGAGTTATTAAGTTGCTGAAAAACCATAAGTTAGGACCCATGACGAATTCTTGTGCAAAGTGCGGTATCTTCAAGCAGGGCTGAATATTGGCGTTGGGAACAAGCTCGATTTCAACAGCTTTTCCACAATTCCTGTGAATAAAAACAGGGTCGCCCGGAAGGCTCGGGAAGTCATCCCGCGATCACTCCGAAGCCCTTCAAAACGGTCCGCAGATCGAACCCGCGGACCGGGTCCGGGATGAAGGACAGGACGAAAATGAGGAGGACGACCAGGCTTAGGGCCTTCCTTTTTCGCGATAGAGGCTCGTCCTCGTCGACCAGGCGCGGATGCCTCATCCCGAGAACGAGCAGGACCCCGGCCCAAAGGAACCAGCCGACCCAGAAAAAGATGGTGCTGCTGGGGTTCACCGGCGCGCGCCGGTTCGTCGGCCGGTTCGCGTTTGATACCAATACGCTTTCCATTTCCTTGGACACGGAGAACC
>JAWOHF010000072.1:0-3081 GCA_046496285.1 Candidatus Aminicenantota bacterium | reverse complement strand
ATCCGTATGAGTAAGGTAGAATAGAGGAAACGAGAGCGCGAGAACGATGGCCAAAACACCGATCAAGGAATCCCTGGTCATGGCCCTGATCTCCCTGCGGGACAACAAGCTGCGGACGTTCCTGACCCTCCTCGGCATCATCATCGGGGTCCTGACCATCATCGCCGTCGTTTCGGTCATCCAGGGGCTGAACAATTACGTCTACACGAAGATGTCCTTCTACGGCGCCAACGACTTCTCGGTCCAGAAATTCTCGATGATCGGCACCTCGCTCAAAAGTTTTCAGGAGCAGATGAAGCGCAAGGACCTGACCCTGGTCGAGCTCCAGCTCCTGCGGGACAACTGCCGGTCGTGCGAGCTCCTCGGCGCCAGCGTCTCGACGAGCCAGACCGTGAAAGCCGGCAGCCGGTCCCTGAAAGATTCGGAGGTCCGGGGCGTCACCTCTGTCGACCACGAGATCGGCTCGGTCCTCGAGCTCCAGAGCGGCCGCCATCTCCAGCGCCAGGATGAGGCCAGCTCCCGGGCCGTCTGCATTATCGGGTCCGAGATCGCCGAGAAGCTCTTCCCGACGGTCGACCCCCTCGGCCGCTGGCTCAAGGTCGGGGGCCGCGACTTCCTGGTCGTCGGCGTCGGCGAGGAGAAGGGCAAGATCCTGGGCTTCAGCCAGGACAACTACGTGCGCATCCCCATCACGACGTTCATGAAGGTCTACGGCTCGCGGCGCTCGATCAGCATCAACGTCCACACCAGTTCCCAGGAGCAGATGGCTCAAGCCCAGGAGGAGGTCCGGACCATCCTCCGCTCCTGGCGGAAGCGGTCCTACCGGGACCCCGACGACTTCTCGTTCGCCACCTCGGAGACGTTCATCGATTTCTACAAGAGCGCCACCTCGGGGATCTACTTCGCCATGATCGCCATTTCCTCGATCGCCCTGGTCGTCGGCGGCATCGTCATCATGAACATCATGTTCGTCTCGGTCTCGGAAAGGACCAAGGAGATCGGCATCCGCATGGCCGTCGGGGCCCGGCGCAAGGACATCCTCTACCAGTTCCTCATCGAGTCCTCGGTCATCTCGGCGCTCGGCGGGGTCATCGGCATCGTCCTCGGTTTCGCCGTGGCCCGGGCCGTCTCGGCGGCCACCTCCATGCCGTCGAGCGTCGAGCCCGTGTCCATCGCCCTGGCGGTCGTCATGTCCTGGACGATCGGCCTGTTCTTCGGTATCTACCCCGCCAACCGGGCGGCCAAGCTCGACCCGGTCGAGGCCCTGAGGTCGGAGCTGTGAGGACCCAGATCTTCCGCGAGGTCGCCCGCATGGCCGTCGACTCCCTGCGGGCCCATAAGCTCCGCTCGTTCCTGACCATGCTGGGCATCGTCATCGGGGTCATGACCGTCATCGGCATGGTCTCGGTCATCCAGGGGCTCAACAGCTCCTTCATGTCCGAGCTCCAGGCGGCCGGCTCGGACATGATCCACATCCAGAAGTACGAGGCCGTCCAGATGGGCCAGATGTCGGAGGAGGAGCGGACCCGCAAGGACCTGACCCTCGAGGACGCCGCGGCCATCGAACGGGACGCTCCGCTGGTCAGGGCCGTGGCCGTCAGCGCCTACGTCAGCTTTTTCACGCCGGTCGAGATCAAGCACCTGAGCAACAAGAGCGACACGGCCATGGTCATCGGCATGAACGACAAGTGGCCCGTGGTCATGTCCCTCTACCTGCCCCGTCTGGGGCGGTTCGTGACCGAGTCCGAAGTGGCCCGCAGCGCCCGCGTGTGCGTGCTCGGCTCCGAGCTGGCCGACGCCCTGTTCCCGAACCTCAACCCCCTGGGCAAGGAGATCCGCATCGGCCCCGAGGCCTTCACCGTGGTCGGTGTCCTGGAGAAGCGCGGCCAGATGTTCGGCCAGAGCCGCGACAACTTCGCCGGCATCCCCATCACCACGCTGATGAAGCACTTCAGCTACGAGAAGGACCGCCTCGAGATCATCGCCGTCCCCCGCGACGCCGGCACGATCGACGAGACGATCCAGGAGATCAGAAGCGTCCTTCGCCAGCGCCGCAAGGTCCCCTTCGGCAAGCCCGACGATTTCGCCGTCATGACCCAGGACACGCTCGTCGACCTCTACAACCAGCTGACCGGGGCGGCCTACCTGGTCATGATCGTCATCTCGTCGATCGGCCTCCTCGTCGGCGGCATCGGGGTCATGAACATCATGCTCGTCTCGGTCAAGGAGCGGACCCGGGAGATCGGCATCCGCAAGGCCATCGGCGCCCGGTCCGGGGACATCCTCAAGCAGTTCCTCATCGAGGCCATGTTCCTGACCGGCAGCGGCGGGCTCATCGGCGTCTTCATCGGCTTCGGGATCGCCCTGCTCGTCCGGGCCGCGACGCCGCTGCCGGCCGCCGTCTCGCCCTGGTCGGTCATCCTGGGCCTGGCTGTGTCCATGAGCATCGGCCTGTTCTTCGGCATCTTCCCGGCCCAGAAAGCCGCGAGGATGGACCCGATCGTCTCGTTGCGGTACGAATAGTCGCCTGGGATGCCCTTCAAAGGATATCGCCCCTAGCCCCCCAAACCGGTATCCGTCATCAAGGTCCATGGACCTTGATGACGATCTTCCCCTTGACCCCGCCGCTGTCAAGATATCTCAATGCATCCCCGGTCTCCTCTAAAGAGAACACACGGTCGACCACGGGCTTGATCCTTCCTGTTTCTAAAAGGCCTTTGAGGAAACTGAAGTCCCTGCTGTTCAGATCAGCTTCCTTCATTCCTTCTATCTTCTTCGAGATCGATGCAAGAGCGAATGCTTTGATAACACACATCATTCCGCCATGTCCGCTGTTGGGCAGTATCAAACCCGCCGGTCCGAGAACCTTCTTCATATCCGAAAATTTCCATTGGCCCGCATTATCCAGGATCAGATCGTACCTTTGGCCGCCTTTCGTGAAGTCTTCCTTCTTGTGATCGATGACCTGGTCCGCCCCGAGGGACCTGACCATATCAACCTTATCCGTCCTGCAGACTCCTGTCACCTCGGCTCCGTAAAACTTGGCGATCTGGACGGCGAAGGAACCTACGCCTCCGGACG
>JAWOHF010000153.1:0-3577 GCA_046496285.1 Candidatus Aminicenantota bacterium | reverse complement strand
CTGTCTGCGCTGGGAAAAGAGCTTCGGGCTGCCCATCCATCGTTTGGAAGGCGCGAAGAAGTCGCGGGTCTACGCTTTCCGGGACGAGATCGACCGCTGGCAAAGGGAGAAGAGCTCGCTGTTCAACGTCAAGGGCGCCGGCGAAGACGGCGGCCGGGGCGGTGGCCGGCCCGGCGAACGCAACAACTCCGCCTGTCGCGGAGTTGTTGCGTTCGCCGGGCCGGCTGTCGCCCCGGCCGCCCGCCGCGGCGCCGTTCGCGCTCTTCCCGTTGAACAGCGAGCTCTTCTCCCTTTGCCAGCGGTCGATCTCGTCCCGGAAAGCGTAGACCCGCGACTTCTTCGCGCCTTCCAAACGATGGATGGGCAGCCCGAAGCTCTTTTCCCAGCGCAGACAGGTCCTCGTGTCGCAGTCCAGGTAGTCGGCGATCTCTTTCCAGGAGGACAGGCGGTTGGCGCGAGCGCCGTTGATCCCGCCCCGGTCCCCGTTGGGGGCTCCGTTGGGCGCTCGGGCGGGAGGACTGTCCTGCGCGTCGTTCTGTGGCATGGTGTTGGCCTGTTATTCCATCTTCTGTAACCCGTTCATTTTAAGGAATGCCGGGCCATCGGTCAAGTTTGCCGGGACGGCGCGTTCGGCGGCTTCAATCGGATCGCCACGGTCTCGCCGCTCAAGATCTGGTGAACGCGGCAGTGACATACTGGCACCTTTTCTTGGGTAAAAAGCTCGAAAACGGCTGAAAAATCGGCTATTTATTAGCTTATCTGTATTTTTATCAATCAGTTGTGACAGCCAAGGCACGTATAGTTCAAAGAGAGTAGGGGATGAGCACGAACCCGTGCGCCTTCGGATCGAAGGCCCGGGTGTCGCGCGTCACGAGCTTCAGGCCGTTCCTCAGGGCGCCGGCCGCCTGGAAAGCATCCGGCAGCCTCCAGCCGGCTTCCCTTCGCAGCCGGGCGGCCTTGGTCGCGTCGCTCTCCGTCAGCGCCAGGCACTCGAACTGCCCGCAGAGCTCGAAGGCGGCCGTCTGTTCATCCTCAGTCCCTCCGCTGAGGACCTCGGCCCGCGTGATGACGGACAGAACGGCTTCGCCCTCGCGGAGCTTGCCCAGCCACTTCGTCGCCGGCTCGATGCCGCGCAGGTGGTCGATGAGAATGACGGAATCCAGCAGATAGACGGGCTTCATGATTTTTTATCCCACTCCCGCCGAAGGGCATCGACGTATTCCCGGGTGTCCCCTTTGATCGATGTCCAGGCCCCGGCCGTTTCGCGGAGGACAACGTTCAGGCTCCTGTCGGACCTCTGCTGGCGGAACTCGCCTATCGCCCGGCGAACGACCTCGGCGCTTGAGATCTTATGGCGCCGGCCGTAGCTCTCCAGCCAGCGCTTCTCGTCCTCGGGCAGCGAGATGATCGTCCGGGTCATGCGTGCCATCCTTTTCACCTGTCGATATATATATCAGCAAGGTGATATCATGTCAAGCCGGCCTTTTCTGCCGTTCTATACGTTTTCTACGCCTTCTACCCATATAGACGCGGAACAGGTGGCTTTTTGCTCACTCGCGGCTTAATAGGGATTCCCTAGTGGCTCTATTCTGCCCCAAAAAAACGCGAGTATGGCCTAAAATAGGGGGGGTAAATTAGCCTAAGTTATTTCTTATCTGTTGTATGCAACAGCCAAGGCACGTAAGAGGTCGGGATCGGCGTCTTTCCAGAGCTCGAGGAAGCGGCGGTGGTATTTCGCGGCCGCTTCCTCGTCGCGCTTTGCCTCGTCGCCCCGCGCCGCGTCGGCGCGCGGCTCATACAGCCGCGCAAGCTCGTAATGGGCCACCGTCCACAGATCCTGGGCCTCGTACCCCAGGACGTCCTTCCCCAGGAACTCCTCGTACTTCTCGATGGCCTTGTCGATGTCGCCGCTCTTCTGATAGGCGAGGGCCAGCGCGTCCTCGAGCATCAGCTCCCGCAGGTTGCCGGCCATCGTGAACGACGCCACGGCCTCCTCGAATTTCCCTCGGGCCAGCTCGATCTCGCCCTTGAGCCGATGGAAGGCCGCCTGGTCACTCTGCGAGCTCCGGCCCACGCCGGAGGCGGCCAGCACATCGCCCGTCACGGCCCGCACCGCGTCGAGGATGCGCTCGGCCTCCCGCACCCGGCCCGACCTCGCGTAGAACATCCCGAGCTTGGTCAGGAAGTACGGCTCGAGCTTGATCGCCGCCCGGATGGCCTCCAAGGCCGCCAGCTCCTTCTCGCAGGCCGCCTCCCGCCCTTTCCTGCGGAGCGCGATGGCCAGGAAGAGCCGGTCGCGGAACTCGCTCAGGCCGGCCTTGAGGGACCGGTTGACGCCGACGGCCTGCCCCAGGGTCTCGAGCGCCTCCCCGTAGCGTCCCCGATACATCTGGAGAAGCCCCAGCGACCGGTAGCCCTTGGCCTTCTTCCAGTTCTCCGGCTCGGCGATCATTTTCCGGAAGGCCGCCTCGGCCTCCTCGACTTTACCCATCCGCACCAGCAGGAAGCCGTACTCGTTGTTGACGAACGTCCCCGTCTCGAAGCCGGGATTGAGAGCGAAAGCCTGCTGATAGTGGCCGAGCGCCTCGTCCCGTTTGTCGAGCATGCTGTAGCTCGACGCCAGGTTGATGTGGGCGTCCGCCGATCCCTTGTCGATCCGGATGACCCGGTCGAAGCACTCGATGGCCGACTCCGCCTGGCTGGACATCATGTACGCGTAGCCCAGCCGGAACCAGGCCGCGCCGTCGTCCGGGTATTCGGCGAGATAGGCCCGGTAGTTGCGGATGCCCTCCTCGCGGTTGCCGCGCCAATCCTCGACCAGGGCCCGGATCCACAGCTGCTCGCGGGTCGTCTGGCGGTCGATGAGCCCGAGGGCCTTCTGGAAATGGACCTCGCCTTCGGTCCGCCTGCCGTTGATGTAGTACTTCACCCCGAGCTCCACGTGGGCCAGGGCGAAATCGGGGTCGAGCTCGACGGCCTTTTTCAGCTGCTCGATGCTGACGTCCATCGGCGCCCGCTTCGAGCCCGAATAGAGCTTCAAGGCCTCGAGCGACGAGGTCGTGGCCCGGTAGAGAGGAAGGCGCTGCCGGGAGATGCGTGCCAGCGATTCGCCGAGCCCGTTGCGGACCTTCTTGGCCAGCTCGTCGACGCCGGCCAGGATGTCCGTGCCCGTCCGGGCCCGGGCCGAGCCGGAGAAGACGATCGCCTGGCTGTCGGGATCGACCAGCTTGGCCGACAGGAGGTATTCGTCGCCGACTCTCCCGATGCCGCCGACGAGCAGGGCCTTGATGCCCTCGCGGAGAGCGACCTCGCGGCCGACGGCCTCGTCGATCCTCGTGACCCCCTCGCGGCGCATCCTCCGGAGGGCCTCCTGGACGCGGCCCGGCGGGAAGACGTTGACGTACTGGGACTGCTGGATGCTGACGGTCAGGGCCGTCTCGAGCCCGGCGTCGAAGACCTCCTCGCCCGTCTTGTTGTCGAAGTCCGTGATCAGGATCCAGTCGCGCTCCTGGAAGGCCAGGGCCTGGGCCGGCGTCTTGAAGAACAGCGTCTTGGCCAGCCAGGCCGCGCCCAGCAC